>SKTJ01000132.1 GCA_007122565.1 Syntrophomonadaceae bacterium
ATCTCTGTTATTCATTTGTGGCTCATTGAAACTTTCGTGGGTTGCCATACATAGACATCTCCTATTAATAAAAGATACATGAGTAGAGCAAAATGGAATAATTTAAGTAATATTTTCAATAATTAGTCTATCATAAATAGCATGAAATGTCCACAAACAGGCTAACCCAAGCCAACCCAGCGAAACCTTTTTATAAGCTGCAGATAAGCCGGTAAAGATCCTCCAGGTAACCTTCATGATCAGCCTGGTAAGTTTCTGCGGTGTCATTAATCAGGTGGTTCTTCAGAAGATAAGTATGGATTCCCACTCCGGTAGCGGCCAGGTCTTCCCTTGCATCGTTACCGATCATCAGGCAGTCCCCGGGCAGGCGGTTTAGCCTCTTTAATATCTCTGCGTAGTATTCCAGGTGGGGTTTGCAAAAATGCATGTTTTCGTAGGTGGTGACAAAGCGGAAGGGCAAGTGGTTCACGCCTGCCCATTGTAGTCGCTGTCTAATGGCAATTTCAGGAAATACGGGATTGGTGGCAATAACCACTTCCCGCTTTTGTGCCACAGCAAGTTCCAGAATCCCTTTGACCAGTGGTTCGGCGCGTGTATAATATTGTAACTTGGGAAAATCATTGGTGTAATAATCTGTAAACATGGCGATTAACTCTTCACGGGACAACCCGATACGGGGGAGAAAATCTTCCATAAATACCTCTTCATTTGTTTTATCCCCATCCTTGTTCACAAGCATGGCCTGGGTGCTTTGTAAAAGACCAGACACAAAATCCCCATGCTTTAAGAGATGAGCAAAGCGGAGGGAGACGCTTTCAAGGTAACGTTCCACAAATTCTTGCATGTCCATGGACAGCAGCGTCCCGTCAAGATCGAACAACAGGGTCTTATACATTCGTTTCCCCTTTGATATTTTTTAATGTGCTGGTTAAATTTTAACAAAATGCGGTGGGGGAGTCAAAAGAAACCAGGGAATATAACAACTTGCACATGCTTATCTTTTATAATTTGAAGTTTGAAGCGGGATTAAGAAGGGGATAATAATTGAACCAGAGTCAGAATTCAGGATTCAGGATCAGAATAAAAAAAGCTGCGAAGCCTTTTAAAAACTTGTTGTATGAAAGAAAAGGCACTTACGGGTGCTTGCCGTTTATGGATAATGAATACTAACCAATTATTTTAAAAAGGAGTTGAGGTGTTGAAAGCGGTAATTATGGCAGGCGGCGAAGGTGCCAGACTGAGGCCCCTTACCTGTGACCGGCCAAAGCCCATGGTTCCCCTGTTGGGGAGGCCGATGATGGAGTATATCCTTAAGCTGCTGCAAAAACATGAACTGCAGGAATTAGCGGTTACGCTCCAGTATCTTCCCGAAAGAATAAAAGAACATTTCGGCAGTGGGGAAGATTGGGGTGTCAGTTTAAATTATTTTCTGGAAAAAGAACCACTGGGAACAGCCGGCAGTGTCAAAAACGCCGCTTCTCTGTTGAACGAAACTTTTCTTGTGATCAGTGGAGATTGTTTAACAGACATTGATTTAACGGAAGCTTTGCGCTTTCACCGATGCAAAGAAGCGTTGGTTACCTTAGTGCTCACCCCCCGGGAGGATCCTTTGGAATATGGTATTGTTATGACTGATACCTCCGGAAAAATCACCCGATTCCTGGAGAAGCCGAGTTGGGGGGAGGTTTTTAGTGATACTGTTAACACAGGGATCTATATTCTTGAGCCGGAGGTACTCCGTTATATCCCAGAAGGAAAAAAATTTGATTTCAGCCGGGATCTTTTCCCCCTGCTTCTCGGTGAAGAGAAACCTCTTTTTGGGTGTGTCCTGCCTGGATACTGGTGTGATATCGGCGGTCTGGAGCAATATACGCAGGCTCAGTATGACATGCTGGCAGGCAGGGTGGCGGTGGAATTCCCTGCTGCGGAGAGGGAGAAGGGTATCTGGATAAGCCCCGGTGTTGAACTGGCTGAAGGTTCCCGTCTGCTGCCTCCCGTTTTTATTGGACCGGGCAGCCGCATCGGTGCCGGGACGACGGTTGGTGAATACGCTGTAATAGGCGCTCAAAACTACATTGGGACGGGGGCTGAAGTAAAAAGAGGCATTACATGGGAGGGGGTAAATCTTGCGTCCCGGGCCGCGTTGAAAGGTGGCATTCTGGGTCAAAAGGTTTTGCTTGAGGCTGGGGCTACCGTTTATGAAGAAGCAGTGTTAGGTGATAAAAGCGTGCTCGGAGAAGGGAGTGTGATCAATCCGGGGGTATTGGTTTGGCCTAACAAGCGAGTGGAGAGTGGTATTGTCCTGCGCTCAAATCTGGTATGGGGCAGCAGGGCGAGTCGTTTTCTTTTTAGCTTTGATGGTATAAAAGGAAGGTTTAACGGTGACCTCAACCCGGAAGCGGGAGTAAGTCTTGGCGCAGCCTTTGGTTTTATGCTGGGTCAGGGTAAAAGGGCGGTTGTAGGGAGTGAACCGGGTGCTGCAGCCGGCTTGTTGAAGGATGCGTTAAAAGTGGGCCTCAGCTCAGCTGGTGCGGAAGTATATGAGTTGGGTGAAGCAACCTGCGCCATGCTCCGACTTGGCGTAACGCTGTTCGGGGGCAAGGGAGGCGTTTATCTGCATGCACCTGCGGGAGAAGACGACTCTCTTTGTCTGCGCTTTGTTGATGAAGAAGGGATGAACCTTTCCCGCAATGATGAGCGTAAAATGGAGCAACTCTATTACCGGAATGATTTTGCCCGTGTCTCTCCCGGAGAAATAATGGAAGAGGTACGGGTCCCCGGATTGGTGGAAAGGTACCGGGAACATCTGGGGGGAGCGGTGAAGAGTGGCACGGTCAGGAAACACAAATTTAAAATAGTTTTAAGCTGCCCCACCGGCCTGGCACGTGATGTAGTAATTGATCTCCTCGAGGAACTGGGATGCTCCCTTTATTATATTCCTTTACCTGAAGACACTATTTCACCGCGGTGTTTTGCCCGGGATTCCGTGCGGGAACTGGGAGAAAAGGTTGGTGCAGATCTTGGGGGTGTGCTTACTCCGGACGGGGAGAGGCTTTTCCTGACCACAAACGGCGGTCGATTGCTGGAAGATGAGGAACTACAGGCCTTGATTACACTCCTGCAATTGCGCCATCGCCAGCTTACCAGCGTGGCCGTACCGGTCACAGCACCGCGTGTGCATGAGGAATTGGCCCGTCGTTTCAGCGGGCAGGTAGTGCGTACTCGGACATCTCCGCGTCAACGTATGGAAGGGTTGCGTGGCATGGAGTTATCCTTCCTGCCACAGGCGTTTGACGGAACGAGGATCTTGCTCGAACTGCTCGACTTTATGGCATCCGAACAAAAAACCCTGGAGCAGCTTCTGCAGGAAATCCCTCCTTTTTATATGAAGGAAAAAAAAATACCCTGCCCATGGAACCAAAAAGGCAGGATTATGCGACAACTGGTGCAAGAAACGGAAGGCGCCCAGGTTGAGTTAATTGAAGGGTTGAAAGTCTACCGGCCGGAAGGTTGGGCGCTAGTGCTCCCCGATCCTGATGAACCTGCTTACCGTGTAATTGGGGAGGGAAACACGGAGGAAAGTGCCGGTTCCCTGGTCGATTTTTATTCGGAACGGGTACGGGTGCTGCAGCAGGAATAAAATTGACAATAATGGGCGGGTGTGCTAAGATTATTGGAGTCTGTTTAGCCGCTCGGACAGGGTTTTAAATATCATCGTAATAATGGGGTTACCCTGAACGGCGAGCCTGATGAAAAAGAGGGATTTTGTATGTACGCTATTGTTGAAACCGGGGGAAAGCAATACCGTGTGGCTGAGGGAGACGTTTGCCGCGTGGAGCAGTTGCCGCAAGAAGTGGGTGCGGAGGTTACGCTTGAGAGGGTGCTGGCTGTGGGAAATGGGGAAACGATAGAAGTTGGTAATCCCTGCGTTTCCGGAGCTTCTGTCAGGACCCGGGTAAAAGCACACGGTAAAGGACGCAAAATTATTGTTTACAAGTACAAGGCCAAGAAAAACTATCGTCGCAAACAAGGCCATCGGCAACCTTATTCGGAACTATTAATTGAGAAAATCGAAACGGGCACAGCGTAGGATGATCAGGGTGTCGGTTCAGCGCAACGAGCAGAACCGCCCCGTCTCTGTGGAGATCAGGGGGCATGCTCTTTTTGCCGGACACGGCAAAGATATTGTCTGTGCTGCTGTATCCATGCTGGTGCAGACGGTGATTTTTGCCCTTGAGGATCTGCTTGAGCTTAAGCCATCGGTGCGTATGGCAGAAGGTTACCTGTTACTTTCCCGACCGGAAAAGTTGGAGCAGGAAAGGGAAGAGAAATATTATCTCCTGGTGGAGACCATGCTGCTGGGTTTGCAGGAAACAGCGAGGGCATACGCTGCTAACGTCACTTACAGAGAAGAAACAGCTTCCAGTGAACAGGGCAGGCGGAAGGACCGGGCATTAAAAAATAATAGTAAACGGATGAACATTTTAAAAAGGAGGTGAAAGCCTGCTTTGCCCTAAAACGCAAAGTAAGGTGTATAACAATGCGTAAGATTAATTTGCAGTTATTTGCTCATAAAAAAGGCGTGGGTAGCTCCCGGAACGGACGTGACAGTAATGCGAAGCGTCTCGGTATTAAACGGTACGGAGGTCAGATTGTCTCTGCGGGCAGTATTATCGCCCGGCAGCGCGGCACGCGCATACACCCCGGTATTAACGTAGGCAAGGGCAGGGACGATACTTTGTTTGCCACGGCCGATGGCCAGGTAACCTTTGAGCGCCTGGGTAAGACACGTAAACAGGTGAGCGTCTTACCCTTAAGCGCGAATGTCTAAATAAAAGCCCGGGGGGTTCCCCGGGTTTTTTTTAGCAGATGGCGTAAACATCGAGTATGCAAGGCCGGTAGTCCAGTTTTAGCTCTTTTATACTGACTCCTGAGCATAACTAATACTAGAACATGTGGTGATCCGGATTGTTTGTGGACCAGGTAAAGGTTTTTGTTAAAGGTGGCAGGGGAGGGGACGGTGTTGTCTCCTTCCGCCGGGAGAAGTACATCCCCCATGGTGGCCCAGACGGTGGTAGCGGGGGCGATGGGGGCGATGTAATCTTTATTGCCAACATGCGCAAGAGTACTCTGGTGGATTTAAGCTACAGGCCGCACCTCCATGCCCCGGCGGGAAAGCACGGAGAGGGGAAAAATAAGCACGGAAAAAGCGCTCCCTCTCTTACGCTCGAAGTTCCAACCGGTACGATGATTAAAGATGAAGAAGGTATGATTCTGGCTGATCTGATCAAGCAGGGTCAGAGAGCAGTGGTAGCCCGTGGCGGCAAAGGAGGCCGGGGCAATATCACTTTTGCCACTGCACGTCGCCGTGCACCCTCTTTTGCAGAAAAGGGGGAAGATGGGGAGGCGCGCACGCTTATCCTGGAACTGAAATTGCTGGCAGATGTGGGCCTGGTTGGCTTTCCAAATGCTGGCAAATCGACCCTTCTTTCCAGTATTTCTGCAGCTAAACCCAAAATAGCTGATTACCCTTTTACCACACTTATTCCTCAACTGGGTATGGTTAGCTTGGATCGGGAACGCTCCTTTGTCATGGCTGACTTACCGGGAATTGTGGAGGGCGCTCATCGTGGCGTGGGACTGGGTCACCAGTTTTTAAAACATATTGAACGAACAATGGTGCTTATTTATGTGATTGATATGGCCGGGACAGAGGAACGGGATCCCTTTGCCGATTATACCAAACTGCGGGAAGAACTTACCCGTTTCCAGCCTGAGCTGTTGAAACGGCCGGCGGTTATTGCTGCTAACAAACTTGATATCCCTACGGCTGAAGCAAACCTTACTGCTTTTAATGCTAAATTACAAGGAGAGGCAGAGGTCTTTCCCCTTTCTGCAGTGACGGGTGAGGGAGTAAGACCTTTATTGGAAGCCGTATACCATCACTGGCAGGAGCAAATTCCTCCACCTGACGACGAGGAAGGTGATGAGGTTTTTTACCTGCCACCCCTTCCCCGGCGTGAGCTATCCGTGCGGCAGGAGCAGGGAATTTATATAGTGGAGGGTGATGATGCGGAAAGGGTGGTCCGCCGTGCGGATCTGCATGGCGTGGAGGGCCGGCGTTACTTTAAAAAAATGCTGGACGAACTGGGTGTGGAAAAGGCTCTTAAAAAAGCAGGAATCAGTGAAGGGGATACTGTGCGCATCAGCGATATGGAATTTATATTTTACCAGGATTCAGAAGTCAGCAGTGAGGATTAAGGATGAGAAAAACTCAAGAAACAAAGAGGTAAAAGATGATGAGCTTCTTATTACCCAAGCCCAGCAGCACACAACTCAGGCTGGGAATCATGGGGGGCACTTTTGATCCTATTCATATGGGGCATCTTGTTACTGCTGAGGAAGCATGTCAGCAGTTTAATTTAAATAATGTTATTTTTATGCCGTCGGGAGAACCGCCCCACAAGGACAAGCGTGACGTCACGGCGGCAGAACATCGCTATCTTATGACCATGTTGGCTGTAGTAGCCAACCCCTATTTTACTCTTTCACGCATGGAGATCGATAGCGGAGTAACATCTTATACTGTAGACACGGTGCGGCGCTTTTGTGATTTGTATGGTGGTAATTTAAAACTCTTTTTTATCACCGGCGCCGATGCCATTCTTGATATCACAACCTGGAAAGATTACAAAGAGCTTTTAGAGAGTTGCTCTTTTATAGCCACCTCTCGCCCGGGATATTCCCTGCAAAAGTTGCGGGAAGTACTCGGTTCTGCTTTTACTGTGGTTATGCGCCATATCCACCTGCTGGAAGTGCCGGCCATGGCAATTTCCTCCACGGAAATACGCCGACGCGTGGCAGCAGGAAAAACGATCCGTTATCTAACGCCCAGGCCGGTGGAACAGTATATTTATAAAAATAAGCTTTACAAACCGCTCTCCCTTGACTAACCCTTTTTATGGTGGTAATATGTTGAAAATAGATAAATAAACGCCAGGTTTTACCTGCACAAAACTGTGTTGCAACAAATATTGAGCCGATGTGGTACGGGATTTGTTTTTGGGTCCTTTCCAAAAGGTTACCCGCTTTTTCTCTCCATGTTACCCGCCGGCATTATTTCCAGGAGGTGAGTTTTCGTATAAACCAGTTTTTTGTGTCGCATAATATACGGGGATAGTTCCGTAATGCCGGGAAGCGAGGTGACAATGATGAAAACGCTTTATGTGGGGAACATTTCCTGGGGAACAACGGAAGACGATCTGCGCAACACCTTTGCCAGTCATGCGGAAGTGTTGGGATGTCGCATTATAACGGAGAGAGCGACCGGCCGATCCCGGGGATATGGGTTTGTTGAAGTTAATGACGAGGAAATGGAAAAAGTAATTGAGGCCATGAACGGGGCAGAAATAGATGGACGCAGACTGGTGGTAAACGAAGCCAAGCCGCGTGAATAACAAAAAAGGCAACTGAAAAGTTGCCTTTTTTTGTTTTTTAACCCATATTAGCAGGAATGTCACATTTCCTGTCAAATAGTTTATTATGGTGAACTTATGAACAGGGAGACAGTGCGTGAGTTGTTGCAGGTGAAGGGTAGCGAAAAGCTTTATTGGCACTCCCGCAGAGTGGAAGACACCGCTTTTCTGTTGGCAGAAAAATATGGTGTTGACCAGGAAAAAGCCGCCCTGGCTGGGTTAACGCATGATTATGGCAAACTGTATGGGCAGGAAGAACTCATCAGGTTGGTGCAAAATAACGGCATCAATATTGATCCTATTATGCTGCGGGAACCGGCCTTGCTCCATGCTCCAGTAGGAGCTTGGTTGCTGGAGCATGAGTTGGCTTTACAGGATCAGGAAATTCTGGAGGCTGTACGCCGGCATACTACAGGTGCCGAAGAGATGGGTATGCTCTCCCGCATTGTTTATCTGGCTGATTTTATTGAGCCGGGCCGTTGTTTTAGCGGGGTACAAGAAGTCAGGGATTTAGCCGTGGAGCATGGTCAACTGGAGCGGGCGTTACTGGTTGCCGTTGAGATAACAATCTGCAATGTCCTGCAGAAAGGCAAACTCCTACACGATGCTTCTATCGCATTGCGCAACAATATGGTCTTACTCCTGAGGGAAAAAGAGTTGGAGGACAAATATGGAGAGAGATAGCCTGCTAAGGCGGAGTACAGTGGCAAGAAGGCGTAGGTTGCCGCTCAAACGACTATATTTCTTTGCCATCTTTTTGCTCTTCATTGTTATTTTATTAATCGGTTTTCGCTTCAGCGGTGCTTATAATGATTTGCAAAACAGGGCGGAATGGGCCCTGTCACTAAGTGATACCCCCTCGCAAGAGACAGGAATAAACTATCTTCTTTATGGCTTATATGAGGAAGATGAAGAATTGTACCTGGAGGATATATTTTTTTTGAACTATCCTCCAGAGACGGAATCTCCCCATATTATTTACATTCCGGGAGAGATACTGTTAAATCTTGATAATGAAGGTATTGCCACTTTCGTTTTCCCTTCCCATTTTCATGGTGAAGGGGGTGCTAAGCTCC
>SKTJ01000097.1 GCA_007122565.1 Syntrophomonadaceae bacterium
GGATACTAATTCCCACGATTAATCTGGCTTTTTTTGTTTTGATTGTTTTCGCATTTGAAGGACAGGCCAGGTATAACTATCCCGTTCTCTATTTAATGATTATCGGTATGTTTGCCACTTTGACAAATATAAGATATCAAAGAAGTTAATCCACACCAAGACTGTGTTTATCAATAAATGAAACAATCCACGATTTATGGCAGTATGCTCAAATTCTACCTTTAATCTTTGTGCGTGCTGTGCTAAAATTAAAGCGTAATAATTTAACTCATATCGTCTTGCCCGGCCTACCGCCTCGCCTGTGAAGGCATCTCCGTGAATGCAGCGCCAGGCAGGTAAGGGGTTGGTTTTTAATTGAAAAAGAGTGCCGGTCTGCTTGTATTTTTTCTGCTTCTCACAACTTACTATCTCTCTTCCATACCGGGGTTGCGTGTGTTGCCCCTGTTTAAGCAGGTCAACGCCCTGCTCCAGAGTATCGATCTCAGTATTACCCGGTTGGTAATCGCTATTGCCACCCGCTTGCCGGATCAGTTGGGCCCGGCAAGAACGTTTACGGAAGACTTCCTCGTTTATGCGCGCAATAATCCCATTATTATTGAGTTCCTGCTGCGCAAAGCTGCCCATGTGCTGTTGTTTTTCTTTATTACCATAGCCCTGTTCCTGTTTTTACGCCACTATTTTAAAAGATACAGTGTTGCGGCGATTGTGTCGTTTGTCATTGCCGTTTTGATTGCAGTTTTGGATGAATACCACCAGAGTTTGGTACCCGACAGAGCGGGCAGTATGATAGATGTTGCCATTGACATGGTGGGGATAACGGCCGCCACAGCGCTTATATTTTTCGGCCTTTTTATTGCAAGGCGCTACCGCTGAGTTAGGGGGGCGCTTTTTTTTATAAGGGGGTTTGGTGGTGCGCACAGTTTTGCCGGTTTTGCATATTTTATCTAGCAGGAAAATATTGCTGTGTTAAAACAGTTCATTATATTGAAATAAACGTGGTGATGATCATATATATGTGATAAAATGTAAATTAGTTTTTGTGATTTTGTAGTTTGAAATTATCATAGGGGGGCTTGATTAGTGCTTAGACCGCAAGATTTTTTTGAACTTTCAGGCAATCCGTTTGCATCACTTTTTGATGGTGGGGAATACGTGTGGGACGCATTAAAAAATCTAAAGGGGTACATTAAAGACAATCTTAACGGAAATGTAGCGGATATCCGCAAAGGCGATACATATATACATAAGACTGTAGTCTTATTTAACGGTAATGTTATTGATTCCGGCTATGTTATCGATACTTCAGGCAAAAAACCCGTTGTAAAAAAAGATGGTGTAATCCTGGAAGGGGCAAGTATCATTTATGCCGGTGCAAGTCTAATGGATGACGGGATTTATATCGGTAAAAACACGGTTGTTGAAGCAGGGGCCCTGATTAAAGGGCCTACTATTATTTGTGACAATACGGAAGTTCGCCAGGGGGCTTATATCCGCGGCGATGCACTGATCGGAAACGATTGTGTTGTTGGCCATACTACGGAAATAAAAGCTTCGGTGATGCTTGGTGGCAGCAAAGCCGGTCATTTCGCTTATATTGGGGACAGCATCTTGGGTAAGGTAAACTTGGGCGCCGGCACGAAAATCGCCAATTTAAAGATAACCGGCTCGCAGATTATCCTCAATATTAATGGCACAAATTATGAAACGGGCCTTCGAAAATTTGGCGCAATCCTGGCCGATGGTGTGGAAACTGGTTGCAATAGTGTTACCACTCCGGGAGCTTTGCTTGGTAAAAATGTGCTGTTATATCCAAACGGCACGGCAAGAGGTTACTACCCGCCCCAAAGAATCATTAAAGTAAGCCCTGTCCAGGAATTACTTGATCATCGTTTGGCTTAACCTGAGGTAACCCATGCATGATATTATTGATATATTGGAAAGCCACGGCCCTTTGACGGGAAAAGAGCTGCTCCAGGCAACAGGCGCAGATGAATTTGCGCTGTGGGCTGCCTGTAACCGCAATGCTCAAATCATCACCAAAATCATCGGGAAGAGATACTTAAGGCTTGATCGACAAGTTGAAGGGTATGCCAGGCTTTCCCCTTCGATCATGCGGGAATTCCACGGCTATACAGTAATTGGTACCACAAAACACACACATGAAATATTGCTGAAAGCAGAGTTGCTGCAAAAAGAGATCAAAGCTATCAGCAAAAAAAAGTTTGAGCTGGCGCAGGCAACATTCAAGCGGCTCGTTGATGGCCACCGGGAATATGAAATAATCAAAAAATGTGCCTGCTTTATGATTGCGGGTGATGTTGTTTATGGCATGTCCCATGCGGAACCGAGGCCTGAATTATCCACCGGTGAATTGGTCAGGGGGTCCGATCTTGATATTATCATCGTTTTTGATAATCTGCCTGAACAGATTGTGTACAGCCTGGATGCAGCGATCCACCGCGAAAAGCATAAGCTTCTTCTAAATCCCGCTTGCCGGGAAGAAATAGATTATATTGTAAAAGACATCTTAAAGGTACAGGAACAATTGCAGTTTAAAGACTTTAAAGCAATGGTTGCCGCTAAAATATTATACGAAGCCCACTTTCTTTACGGCAGCCGGGATATTTACAATATGATTAAAAAAATGCTGGTGGAGCAGGGTATCCCCGAAAAAATGCTCTGTCTGGAAGAAAAGGCACAACAAGACAGGGAAAATGCCGAGACATACCTGCTAAACGTTCAGGGTGGCCTCTCTGAAACAGAAGCGATGAAGTTATTCCATACGGCTGAAGAGAAAGAGGAGATTTTTTGAATCCCGTAGACGGAATTCAGTATTCAGTAGTCAGAATGAAAAACAGGAGTCAGGAGTCAGGGGTTCAGTAGTCAGTAGAAAACCTTGGAATGAAGATAGGGATTAGGGCAGGATGAAAAACTGTATTCAGGAAACGGGAATCAAATCTGGGGAACGAAACGGGAGAAAAGAGTATTCAGGGTTAGTAGGCAGGCCCTGGGTTTCGTAGGGGCGGCTGCCCACAGCCGTCCGGGAATTAACTGGAATGAGGAGGGGTTTCGTGTGAAAAGGTTATTTGGAACGGATGGGGTAAGGGGTGTTGCAAATGGGGAACTTACGCCGGAGATGGCTTTTCGGATCGGCCGTATTTTGCCCTGCCTTTTGCAGAAGGACGAAGCACAACCTTTTATCGTCATTGGAAAAGATACGCGTAAGTCGGGCGATATGCTGCAAGGAGCTTTGATTGGGGGGATCTGTTCTTCCGGTGCAGATGTGCGCTGTCTTGGCGTTCTATCAACACCGGCGCTTGCATATCTGACCAACGAACTGGGTGCAATGGCCGGCATAATGATTTCTGCTTCCCATAATCCGATCGAAGATAATGGTTTAAAAGTATTTGCACCTTCGGGATATAAGCTCTCTGAGAGCCTGGAGGCTGAACTGGAGGAGCTTTATTTTGGGGAAGACCAGCTGCCCCGTCCTCAGGGTGCGGACATTGGCCGCGTTATTGAAGATGGCCGCGCTGTTGAGCTTTACATTGATTATATGAAAAAGATTGCGCCTGATCTAACCGGTTTACATATAGCTATGGATTGCGGCCACGGTGCTGTTTATAAACTGGCGCCGCAAATATTTCGTGATCTTGGTGCCAGGGTGACGGTGCTTAATGATAATCCCAACGGTTGTAACATTAATGTTAAATGCGGTTCCACTGATCCTTCCGCCTTGCAGGAAACAGTTAAGGAAACGGGAGCGTTGCTTGGCCTTGCTTTCGATGGTGATGCAGACCGTCTGATCGCGGTGGATGAAAAAGGTGAGATTGTAGACGGGGATTTATTGATGCTAATATATTCACTGTATTTACAGAAGAAGAATGAATTAAAAAATAATGCCTTTGTCACAACGGTTATGAGCAACGGCGGCCTTGATGTGGCGGCCAAAAAGAACGGTGTAGATGTGATCCGGACCGTCGTGGGTGACCGTTATGTTGTGGAAAAAATGCTGGAAGGCGGCTACAACCTGGGCGGCGAGCAATCGGGGCATATGATATTTTCCGACTATGCCACCACGGGTGATGGCTTGCTGAGCGCTTTAAAGCTGATCGAATTCGTGAAGGAAGAGGGCCAGCCCCTCTCCTCCTACGGTTCCTTGATGACACGTTTGCCCCAGGTGCTGGTAAACTGCCGTGTTGGCCGCAAAGATGGTTGGGAAGAGCTTCCTGCTTTCAAGGAGGCACTGGAGGAGGTCTATGCAAAAATAGGCCCCTACGGGCGGGTGCTCGTGCGCCCTTCGGGCACGGAGCCCTTAATGCGGGTTATGGTTGAAGGGGAAGCAGAAGAAGCAATGTTGCAGAAACTTGCGGAGGAGCTTGCGGCCATTCTTACGCGAGAGTTGAATTAGTTAGGAGCCAGAATTCAGTAGTCAGGAGCCAGTAGTCAGGAGAAGTGAGGGACAGGGGTCAGGAACCGGGAACCAGGAGTCAGGAGCCAGTAGTCAGGAGAAGTGATGGGACAGGGGTCAGGAGAAAATCTAAGGAGCGAAGACAGTAATAGGGACAAAAAAAAAGAGACAGGAGTTAGGTCTCAGAATAAAAGAATTAAATTGGTCTAACGCTCTTAATGAAACTACTAACAAAGGGAAGGTTTTTATGAAAATACATATAGTGGAGGATTACCGGGAGATGAGTACCCGGGCTGCGGGTATTGTGGCCAGCCAGGTTATCTTAAAAAACAACTCCGTGTTAGGGCTTGCCACCGGTTCTACTCCGGAGGGAATGTACCGTGAACTGGTTAAGCTGAATCAGGAAAGAACGGTGGATTTTAGCGGGGTGATTACTTTTAACCTGGATGAATATATTGGGCTCCCGCCCGGGCACCCCCAGAGCTATCACCATTACATGCACCATCATTTCTTTAATCACATAAATGTGGCGCCGCAAAACATCCACATTCCCCAGGGCCAGGCCGGGAATATGGCAGAGACCTGCCTGGAATACGACCAAAAAATTGCTGATGCCGGCGGTATTGACCTTCAGGTTCTGGGAATCGGGGCAAACGGCCATATCGGTTTTAACGAGCCCCATACATATTTAAAAATGCAGACTCATTTAATTGATCTGACAGAGGAAACGGTTGAAGCGAACAGCCGGTTTTTTGATACTGCAGAAGAAGTGCCGCGCCAGGCAGTCACCATGGGGATGGGCTCGATCATGCAAGCCCGGAGGATTCTGCTGTTAGCCAGCGGAAAAAACAAGGCCCCGGCGATCAAGGAGACGGTGAGCGGGAAGATCACCACCGCGGTGCCCGCTTCTTTCCTGCAGCTCCACCGTGAGGTTATCCTAATCCTGGACAAAGAAGCAGCCTCTTTAATGATGGAACTGGATCAGAGATTCCACATACCGGGGCTGTGGCACCGGGACGTTTCTTAAAATGGGTTAACAGCTTTTAGGAAACGTCATAAGCATAAATAAAGATGTTGGTATCTACAACTGAAATTCCCTATCCCCTGGCATGCAGATCATCCCTCTTCCAGGTTATTTTGCCGTTCAGCCCCATGTTGTAACTTTTTTCCATTGCAGTAGACTGCCTGGCATTCGCTTTGTTATATGCATCCTCTTTTTCCACAATATCTTCCAAGGTTTTGTATGCTTCCTATCTTTCCTTAAACAGGCCTTTTACCAGGATCATGGGGGTGCCTGCGTCGGCAGAGCCGCTTACCAGGTCGGCGAGGCTGGCGATTAGATCCTCCAGTTTGCGGGGTGTTGTCCCTTCGTTGGCGATTTCGTGCTGGCCGTAACCGGCTTTTTTCGTGTCTGCCAGTATTACCTCTATTTCTGCCGGTGATTTGCCATTGGCATAGGCCGTATCCGCCAGCATCTTATACTTTACGCCTTCCCGCATGCGGCCGTCTTTAAAAGCAATGGTGCTCCCCAGGCTGGGCTGGGGGTCGGCAAGTTCATAAATGCCCGAGACCGGATCCTTGTACGCCCCGTCCCCGTAAATGATTACTTCCACGTCCTTGCCTATGTTATCTTTGATTGTTTTTTGGATAGTCATGGCATATGCATCCCCGTCCCGGGGGGCAAGGTTCAGCAAATTATCTGAGGACATGTTGCTCCCGAGCAGGCCCCATTCCGACCATGCGGCTTTGGCGGGGTCACTGCTGATATCCTGCAGGGTAATGCAGTGGGGCACCTTGTCCTGCATCAACTTATGCTTTTTCACCCGGTCGTGGATAGACGATACGATCAGGCAGTCGGGATAAAAGGAGGCTATTGCTTCCGGGTTGTTGGAGAGGAAAATGTTTGCCCGGGCGCCTTCCGCTTCAATTATTTCCTGATAGTAACCGGGGTAATCAATTTTAGTAATGGGGTGCTGGCAGTGGTTTTTGATCTTTGCATAGGTAAATAATTCGTCGGCCTCACAGCTGTCTGCAAATTCGGGTAAGACGATCATGTTGCCCACTTCGTCGCAGGGGAAAGAAAACTGGACGACCACTTCCCCCTGGGGCACCGCTTTGGCGAAGCCCTTTAAAATGAGGGCGAAACGGTTGCGGCTGGTGATGGGGAAAAGGACGCCAAGCCTGCTGTCGGCTTTGACATTGTGCTTTTCCCGCAGTTCGGCGGCGATATCGTCGGTGGAGATGAAATTGTCCTGTGCCCGTGCCACGCACGATTCTGTAATACAAATGACATCACCGTCATCAAGAAATTCATCCCTGTCACACTGCCGCACGGCCTCGTTGATCATGCCGAGCAGGTCGCAGTTTGGTGTGACCACGCCCATTTTTATACCAAAGGCGCAGGGTCCCACATAATCCGGCAATTTGCCCATAAATCAGGCCTCCTCGATAGTTTCTTCCTTGTGGGAGAATTTTGATTAAGGAACAACCTACATTTTCGACAGATGGTATATTATATCCTTCCTTTTTTGAAATATTGGGGAAAGCACTACATAATTTATTGCAAAAATTAAGAATTTTATGTTGTTTACTGTTGCTAATTATGTACTTTTGTTCTATAATTGAGGAAATGGGACTTAAAGGGCAAACCTGCTGAAAGGCAGGGGCGCAAAGCCAGGGATCTACGTCGCGCTTATCGCGTGATAAGACAGCCGGTTGCTAAATTCCATACCTTATCAGAAAGCACATTAAACTTCCCGGTATGGTATTAGCATATCTTTTGGGGGGTTTTTTATGTTAATCACAAAATATCAAGACCGGTCCAGGAAATCCAACCTTGAGGTAATCAAGAGAATGAAATTGGAACTGGTCCGGTTGGGTTATAAACCTCATGAGGTGGATAGGATGATACGCATCGCGGGCGGCAACTATCCTGTTAGAGCTTTAAGTGGGGAACAGGTTGCAGAAGTGGAAAAAGTGCTGGATAACCAGCTAAAAATCGCCAATAAATACTTTTCCTAGGTTAGGAACAAAGGGGCATCCCATATGCTGTGCACAGGGATGCCCCTTTAACTCTGTAAATTCATTTATTCTATGTCATGGGTTGACGGTTACCCAACAGGAAGCAGAGAAATTACCGTCTTCGGTGGTGGCGATGACACGGACGGTGCCGGCTTTGATAGGGACAAGACGAACCCGCTCGAATCCGTCGTTGTCACGGTAATCGATTTCGATGGCAACATACTCGCCTTTTACATCTTTTCCGTCTTTTTCCACGGTCCACTTTATTGTTTGGTTGCTGGCATAGCGTGGCGTAAGGTAGGCTCCGAGGTATTTATAATCATCGCCCACAGTCAATGTCCTTGTGCTTTGGCTTAAGCTTATGCTCTGCACGGTAATCGCATATTTTTCCACGATAACGCGGCAGGTTGCTTCAAAGTCGCCGTCTTCAGTCTTGGCCGTGATGATGGTTTCGCCAACCTCCATGGGGGTAATCATCCCCTCGTTGATACCAGACTGGTGCACGGTGGCGACAGAAGCGTTTCTTGAGCTCCAGGTCACTTTCTGATTGGTTGCCTCGCTGGGGCGGATAATGGCCCTGATCGTGGTGGGGGATTGGCCCTCGCTCAGGGTGATGTTGGTTCGGCTCAGGGAAAAGCCCGTAACTGCCACGTCTTTGCCCTTTACCTCCACATGGCAAGTATCAATAAAACTCCCGTCTTCTGTTTCCACAAAAATAACGCTGGTCCCACCGCTGATTGGCGTGACAACGGCTTCTGTCCCGGAGATCATGTTAACCCTGGCAACACGGGGGTCGGAGGAAAACCATTTTACCCTGCGGTTTGCTGCATCCGCGGGTATAACGGTGGCTTTCAGCGTTGCCGTATCCCCCGGTTCCAGGGAAAGGCTTCGTTTATCCAGATAAATGCCTTCAGCAGGTTTCATGGATATGCGAACGGTTCCGCTTTGATCATCGTAATGTACACCGGCGCCGAGGTTTTCTGATACGAAACGGAGTGGGACCATGGTGCGGCCGTTAATTAGGCGGGCGCCCACGTCCAATGTAATAATCTGCTGGTTGACCACGGCAAGATCTGTCTCCACCTGGAGAGTCACGGTGGTATCTTTCAGCCTGCCGGTTACGGTTTTCGTTTCCCCGTTCCAATCCACCGATCCACCCAGGGCGTTGAATAATACGCGGAACGGCACCATGACCCTCCCCTCGATCCGGGTTGGGGGCTGGTCCGAGGTCAGGGCCTTGTCGTTCAAAAAGATTTGTATCCCCGCTGTTGCCTCGGCAACGGGGGGCAGTGTATTGAAAAGCAGTATCAACCCCAGAATAACCAGGAAACAGTAAGCCGGTTTGCGCAATCGATATAAGTATCGCAAATTCATCATTATTCCTCCTAATTACTTAATAATACCTAACAACTCAGCACCCTTGAAAATAGCACAAAGGGGTTCAGGATTACCTGTGAGTAACCGTTCAGGCTCGATCAAAAGGCTTTGCCGAACCGGGGTTTCCACATGCTACGTGTTTGAGCGCAGCGAGTTTAGCATGTGTGCCGGGTCGGCAAAGGCAACCCCTGTATCTTTAACTTGAGACTGCGGTTTTGAACAGGTATCCTGAACCCCGCTGCAAATTATACCTGAGTAGTGACAAAATAATTACGATATGGCCTGCAATTGTAGGCGTAAGAAAGAGGGGAGAATGAATGCCGGGAGATTATCGTCAGCGTTATCTGCGCCTTTTACCCTCTGTGGAGAGGGTTTTGCAGGAAAGTATTTTGCAAGACAGCCTGGTAGAAATGCCCCGCTCTGTTGTGGTGGAGGCGGTACGGGATGTGATCGCACGTAAACGGGTACAAATTCAAAACGCAGCTGTGGATGAGGCATTGGGATTGGAGTTCTCGCCCGTGCGGCTGGCCGGGGAGGTACTGTTGGCGCTAGAGGAGCAAACAATCTCCAGCCTGCGCCCCGTATTAAATGCTACGGGGGTTATTTTGCATACCAACCTGGGCCGATCTCCCATGGCAGCGTCTGCGGTGCAGGCGGTAAGGGAGATCGGGGGGAGTTTCAGTAATCTGGAATTATCCCTGAAAACAGGGAAAAGGTTCACCCGCTACGAACATGTGGAGGCGCTTATTTGTCGTCTCACCGGTGCTGAAGCGGCGTTGGTTGTCAACAACAATGCGGGGGCAGTATTCCTTGCTCTGAATACGCTGGCAGCCGGGCGGGAGGTCATTGTTTCCCGGGGAGAACTGGTGGAGGTGGGAGGCGCTTTTCGTATCCCCGAGGTGATGTCCGGCAGCGGCGCCAAACTTGTTGAGGTGGGAGCCACAAATAAATGCTACCTCAAAGATTACCGGCGTGCTGCCGGTGAGGATACTGCCCTGCTGCTTAAAGTGCATACCAGCAATTACAAGATTCTCGGGTTTACGGCAGTGGTTCCGGCCCGTGCTTTGGTTAAGCTTGCTGCTGAACAGAAAATTCCCTGTATGGAGGACTTGGGCAGTGGTGTGCTGGTGGATCTGGCCCGTTACGGCTTGCCGCGAGAGCCCATGGTTCAGGAATCCATTGGCGCAGGCGTTGATGTGGTGACCTTTAGTGGGGACAAACTGCTGGGTGGCCCTCAGGCCGGAATAATCGCCGGCAAAAAAAAGTATCTGGAACAAATGAGAGAAAACCAGCTTTTACGGGCCTTGCGTGTGGATAAACTTTCCCTGGCGGCCCTGGAGGCGACCTTGCGCCTCTACCTGGATGAAAACAAAGCGCTGCGGGAGATCCCGGTTTTGCGCATGTTAACCCTCTCTCCGGAAGAGTTGCTGCGGCGGGCGGAAAGCCTGGCCGGCCTGCTCACAGAGAAGCTGGCCGGTCGCTGCCAAGTCACCATTACCCGGGAAAAAGCAAGGGTCGGCGGCGGTTCTCTGCCCCTGGCTTCATTGCCCAGTATGCAGATCTGTCTGGAAGCACCGCAGGAAAATGCGGGCCTTCTGGCGGCGAAGTTGCGCCGTGCTGACCCCCCGGTGATTGTACGCGTCCACAAGAACCGGCTATTTCTGGATCTGAGAACGGTGCGGGAGGAAGAGGATCAGTTGTTGGTACAAACCCTGTTGCAGATTCTTGGTTCCGGGGAAGGTAATCCGGAAGAGGCGGGGACAGAGCAATGATTATTGGAACGGCAGGGCACGTCGACCATGGCAAAACGGAGCTGATTAAGGCCCTAACCGGTGTGGATGCGGACCGGTTTGTGGAAGAAAAAGAACGTGGTGTTTCCATCGATATTGGTTTCGCCCCGTATAACGTGGCTGACGGGCGTATCGCCGGGGTCATTGATGTCCCCGGGCACGAGCGCTTTATCCATAATATGCTTGCGGGAATCGGGGGAATAGACCTGGTGCTGCTGGTAATTGATGCCCAGGAGGGGATTATGCCTCAGACACGGGAACACCTTGATATTCTTGAGCTACTCCAGATTAAAAAAGGGTTGGTCGTGATCACTAAACGGGATTTGGTGGACGGGGAGTGGCTGGAGATGGTTGTGGAAGAGGTGCGGGAATTTCTCGGGGACACTTTTCTCGCCGACGCGTCCATATTTTCCGTTTCCTCTGTTACTGGTGAGGGCCTGGAAGAGCTGCGTATGGCGATCAATGCACTGGTGGATACGGTGCAGGAGAGGGATGAAAAAGCTCCCCTTTATATGCCCCTGGATCGCATCTTCTCCATCTCCGGGTTTGGTACAGTGGTTACAGGCACTCTTTTAACGGGCACGGTCAAGGTGGGCCAGGTGGTGGAAATAATGCCCCCGGGACGGGAATTGCGTGTCAGGGGTATCCAGGTGTACGGGGGGAAGGTGGAAACGGCGGCTGCCGGACAGCGCGTGGCGGTTAACGTGCCTGGCCTGGAACGGGGAGAGATTGCCCGTGGCAGTGTCATGGCTGCCCCCGGTTATTATCATCTGACCCGCTTTTGTGACGCCAGACTGAAACTGCTGCCCGGCGTGAAACCATTACCCAACCTTGCGCCTGTGCATTTTTACCTGGGTACGGCCCGTGTTACGGCGCGCCTGCTCTTGCTGGAAGGTGATGAAATGGCCCCCGGGGAGGAAGGATTCATCCAGTGCCGTCTCGATAAACCCCTGGTGGCCAGGCGGGGTGATCGTTTCATCGTTCGTTCCTATTCTCCCATGGTTACCATCGGCGGCGGGATCATTCTCGACGATCAACCCCCCCGTCACCGGCGCTTCCGCCCTGATGTGCTGGCACGTCTGGAGGAACTGGAGCAGGAAGATCCCCGTCCCTTTATCTTACAGAAATTAAACAGTGCCGGCGGGGCCACCCTCACTGAGCTTTCTCACCTTACCCATCTCGGCACGGAACAGCTTGAGACCATGCTGGAGGCGGCTGTGCAGGATGGGGATGCTTCCAGGTTAGGTGAATTATACGTGATCGGGGAGACACGGGTGGCCTGGGAGCAAAAGATCCGTGAAACGTTGGCGCAATTTCACCGGGAGAAGCCACTGCTCCCGGGGATAGCCAAGTCGCTGCTTGGCGGTTTTTTGCCCCGTAAGGCGGTAGGACGGCCCTATGATGCTTTGTTGGAGCAGCTTAAAAACCAGGGGTTGATCGCAATGAAGGGGGAATTTGTTTCCCGTCACGACTTCTCTCCCCGGCCCGCCCCCGGACAGGTGGAAAAGCTTAAGGAAATACTGTCGGTTCTGGAAAAAGCTGATTTATCGCCTCCCGCGCCGCGGGACCTGTGGCAGTTGTTGTCATTAAAAAAGGAAGAGGGAGAGATGCTGCTCGATTATCTGCTGCGGCAGGGTGAGGTTATAAAGGTGGGGGAAGATTATTTTCTGCATAAGCTGGTGGTAGAGCGGTGTTTGCAGTTGCTGCGGGATCATTTCAGCGGGAACCGCAGCGTTACGCTGGCCCAGTACCGGGACCTGCTGCAGGGTTCGCGCAAGCACTCCCAGGCTATTTTGGAGTATTTCGATGGCTGTAAATATACGCGCCGCCTCGGCGATGAAAGGGTTCCCTGGAAACTTCCGAATTAATTTCGGTTATTCATTTTTCAAGTACTTTTCCGTATAATGCAAGATGAGCTTGTCCAGCTTTCTGCTTATTTCAAGAGTGTTGTCGGTTTTGAAAATATTATTATTAGCATCGATTTGTTTGTTCAATTGCTCTCTTAAATTTTCAATTTGGGAGAGCAATTTCTTTTGTGGAAGCGTCATTGGTTGTTACCTCCATGATGACATGATGACAATTATTCGGTTTATTATATAAGAACTGTATTTTCTGGAGATGATTCGACAAGTTCCCTGAAATATCCTTCTTTGACAGAATATATTATGTAAAATTAAGTAATATCTTATCAAATAAACCAATTATTACAGAAATTTAATAATGATAATGTTTCTTTCCGGCCAAAGCGTAAAAACATCTATATATCGCCGTGCTGTAAGCAGGAATTTATTTTGCAAATGTCGAAGTCAAAATAGCGAAGTAAAAAAGCAGGGAGAAAGCAGGAAGAAGTGCAAATGCACAGTTCTGCCTGAGAGTTTGTCCTTATACTATATATAGAAGGAGGTGTCCGGGACCCAAGGAGCCGGCAGATTTTTTTTATAGCAAAAGGGCGGTATTCTTTATTTCCTGAAGTGAGGTATGATGATGAATACAGAATTGATGAACGAAGAACTGCAGGACTTTATCCAGAAGTATGATCTGTACGGGTGTATCCAGTGTGGGCGCTGCACCGGTGGTTGCCCGGTAACGGTGCGTACCAATCTGAATGTGCGTCGCTTTGTTAATGATTCCCTCAATAAAGATATGCTGGATGACCTGGCCAAGCTACCGGAGATTTGGGATTGCACGGCCTGTAATACCTGTGCAGTGCGTTGTCCCAAAGGTTTAAAGCCACTGGAAGTATTGATGGGTTTGCGTAGTATTCTTGTAGTTGAACAGGGGACTGTTCAGTCAACGGTGCGGGATGCTCTGGAAAGTGTTTTCCTGGAGGGGAACCCCTGGAGCAAATCACGGGCAATGCGCTCTGACTGGATGGAAGGGCTTGATGTGAAGATTGCGGAACCGGGGGAAAAGGTGGAAAACCTTATTTTTGTCTGTTGCACCATCGCTTATGACCCACGGGTGCAGATGCAGGCTAAAAACCTGGTTAAACTGCTCAATAAAGCGGGTGTGGATTACGGCTTTATTGGGGAAGGTGAAGCATGCTGTTCCAGTGAGGTGCATCACCTGGGCGAGGACGACCTGCTTGAGGAGATGGTAGAGAGTAATACGGAGCTCCTCAATGAATACGATGCCGCCAGGATCGTTACCATCTCGCCCCATTGTTTATCTGCTTTTAAAAACCAATACCCGGACTTGAAGGCAGGGGTGATCCACTACACCCAGCTTATCGCCGAGCTTCTGAAAGAGGAGAAACTTACAATCAGCAAGGAATTCCCGCAGAAGATTGTTTATCACGATCCCTGCTTCCTGGGGAAACAAAACGGTGTTTATGATGAGCCACGCGCCATTTTAGGGCAGATCCCCGGGGCGGAAATTGTGGAGTTTGATCGCAGGCGGGAACGGAGCCTCTGTTGTGAAGGGGGCGGCGGCAAGATGTGGGTGGAGTCTGATTCGAAGAAAGAACGCCTGGCGGAGACCCGGGCCAAAGATGCGGGCGAGCTGGGAGCGAGCATCCTTGCTGTAGCCTGTCCTTTCTGCGTTTTAACACTTGATGATGCAGTGAAGGCAAAGGGTCTGGAGGAGCAGATGCGGGTGGCCGAGATCCTGGAGATTATCGGCGACCTCGTGGAATAAGCTCTGTGCCAAGTTTAAAAACTGACTTAAAAAGTAGGAGGTGGAGTAAAGAATGAATATTTTTGTTTGCGTCAAGAGGGTACCGGATACCTCTGAAGCAATAGTAAAGGTGGATGATTCGGGCAAGGGCGTGGACAACAGCAAGTTCTCCTTCGATATCAACGAAGCGGATAACTATGCTGTGGAAGAAGCCATGCTCCTGAAGGAAGCAAAGGGGGGCAATGTGCAGGTGGTCTGTGCCGGAACCCAGGATGCGGATGTAATGATCCGTATGGCCCTGGCCAAGGGCGGCGACAGTGCTATCCGTATCGACGATCCCCGGATCAATGTGATTGACCCTCTGCAGGTGGCCAAAGTACTCGCTGCTGCCATTAAAGGGAAGGAATTCGACCTGGTTTTAACCGGTTGTATGGCTAACGACGACGGCAATATGGCCGTAGGTGTGGCCCTGGCCGAAGAATTGGGCGTACCCCATGCCGCCATGGTGAAAAAGGTGGAAGCAGGGGAAGGGACGGTTAAGGTTCACCGGGAATTGGAAGGGGGCGTTTCCGAGGTTGTGGAAATGGACCTGCCGGCAGTAATCACGATTCAGACCGGTATCAACGAGCCCCGCTATGCGCCGATCCGCGGTATCCGCCAGGCACAGAAAAAAGAGTTGAGCGTATTAAAGCTGGACGATTTGGGTGTTGCTCCTGAGGATGTGGGCGAAGACACTTCCCTCATAGCCCTTGAGAATTTCTATATTCCCGAAGTGGAATCGAAGGCGGAGATCATTGAAGGCGAGCCGGAGGAAAAAGCGGTAATCCTCGCGGAGAAAATGGTTAAAGGGGGGCTACTGTAAGATGGGTAACGTATACGTTCTGGCAGAGCACCGCCAGGGTGAGTTAAGAGAAGTAACCCTGGAGATGTTGACCAAGGCGGCGGCAGTGGCCGGGCAAACAGGTGGCGAAGTAGTGGCCGTGCTCCTGGGCAGCGGCGTTGACTCCTATGCGGAAAAGCTGGGAGGTTTCAGTGACCGTGTCCTTTATGTGGACGATCCTCTTTTCGCCGACTATAACTCTGAAAAATATCAGAAGGCGCTGGCCGCACTAATTCAGGAATACAAGCCTGAATTGATGATGATTGGCCATACCACCCAGGGTGTGGATCTGGCACCGGCACTGGCAGTGGAATTGAAGCTGCCGTTCATTCCCGATGTGATCGACATCAATGTGGAAGACGGCAAACTTAAGCCTGTGCGCCAGTATTACCAGGGAAAAGTTAACGCCAACTTTGCTTTTAAGGGAGAGCCTCCTTATCTGATTACTTTCCGTGAAGCCTCCCTGGAGGTAGGCGAACCTGCCAAAAGTGGCGGTGTTGAGAAAATTGATTCACCATTAAAAGAGGATATTGCCTATCGCCGCTTTATTGAATACGTGGAAGCGGAAGTGGGCGATGTGGATATCACCCAGTCGGAGATCCTTGTAGCCGTGGGGCGCGGGGTCAAAGAAGACAAAAATATGCCTCTGATTGAAGAATTGGCTGCAGTGATGAAAGCGGATATCTGTGGTTCCCGCGCGGCCATTGATGCAGGCTGGTTAGGTCACGACCGCCAGGTGGGCACCTCCGGGAAGACGGTTAAGCCCAAACTTTATATCGCCATCGGTATCTCCGGTGCATTCCAGCACTTGGCCGGCATGAAAGGGGCTAAGACGATCGTGGCCATTAACAAGGACCCCGATGCCCCCATTTTCACAGAAGCCGATTTCGGTATTGTGGATGACCTATTTAAGGTAATACCCAAGCTCACGGAAAAATTGAAGGAACTTAAAGGATAGCAGGTAGCAGGTAGCGGGTAGCAGGTAAGAGTATGCTTGTCCTTAGATTGATTTTTTGCTTCCTACCAGCTATCTAACTACCTAACTATCTATCCGAGTTTATTTTGGCTGGAGGATGGAATAACGCAATGAACAACAAACCCAAAATCGGCGTTTACGTCTGTCACTGCGGGGTCAATATCTCCAAGACGGTGGATATTGATGCTGTTGTCGAGTTTGCTTCCCGGATGCCCAACGTGAAGGTTGTGCGCGACTATGCCTACATGTGTTCAGACCCGGGGCAGTTGTTAATCCGTGAAGATATTGAAAAAGAGGGATTGAACCGCGTGGTCGTGGCTTCCTGCTCACCGCGCATGCATGAATCTACGTTTCGTAAAACCCTCGCTGCGGCGGGGCTGAACTCCTATTACCTGGAGATGGCAAATATCAGGGAACAGTGTTCATGGGTTCATGAGGACAAGGAAGAAGCCACGGCCAAGGCTAAAAAAATAGTCTATGCCGCTGTGGCCAAGGCACGCCTGCTGGAGCCTCTCTATGAAAAAGAGGTGGATGTGGAGCCTGCCACCCTGGTAATTGGCGCCGGTATTGCTGGCATCCAGGCCGCTTTGGATATTGCCAATGCGGGATTTAAGGTTTACCTGGTGGAGAAGACCCCGTCTGTGGGAGGGCGTATGTCCCAGCTTGATAAAACCTTCCCCACGCTGGACTGTTCCGCCTGTATCCTTACACCTAAGATGGTGGATGTGGCCAATCACCCCAATGTTGAGTTGCTTGCTTACTCCCAGGTGGAGGATATAACCGGTTACGTGGGCAATTTTGATGTAAAAGTGCGCAAGAAAGCCCGTTATGTGGATGTTAACAAGTGTACCGGTTGTGGTGTCTGTTCTGAGGAATGCCGCCTCAAGAATCGCATTCCCAGTGAATTTAATATGGAGATGGGCAAACGGGCCGCTATTTACCTGCCTTTCCCCCAGGCTGTTCCGGCAAAGTATACGATTGATCCGGAGCGTTGCCTTTTCCTGACGCGGGGTAAGTGCGGCAAGTCGCCTAAATGCGTTGATGCCTGCTCTGCGGGAGCGATCAACTTTGAACAAGAAGATGAGATCGCTGAATTTAAGGTGGGAACGGTGATCGTGGCTACCGGTTTTGATGTCTTCGACGCGGCCCGCAAGCCTGAGTATGGTTACAGTGACTATCCCAATGTTGTTACGGGGCTTGAGTTTGAGCGCCTTGTTTCCGCTTCCGGTCCCACGGGAGGCGCGGTGGTGCTGGGTGAAGGTGAGGATGCAGTAGTTCCCAAAGATATTGCCTTTATCAAGTGTGTGGGCTCCCGCGATGCGAGCGTGGGCAACGAGTATTGCTCCCGCGTTTGCTGTATGTATACGGCCAAGCTGGCCCACCTGGTAATGGAGAAAGTCCCCGGTGCCAATGTACGTATTTATTACATGGACGTGCGTGCTTTCGGCAAAGGGTTTGAAGAGTTCTATGACCGGGTAAGACGGGAAGGGATTCGCTACATCCGTGGCAATCCTTCCGAGATCTTCAAGCGTGGCGAGAAGTTGGTTGTCAAAGTTGAGGATACCCTGACGGCAACCCCCCTGGAGGATGAGGTTGATATGGTAGTCCTTGCTGTGGGTCTGGAGCCGCGCAAGGATGCACGGGAAATAATTGATATTTTGCGCCTCTCCCAATCCGGTGACCGCTTTTATCTGGAGGCCCATCCCAAGCTGGCGCCGGTGGATACGGCAACCGACGGTGTTTTCCTGGCCGGATGTGCCCAGGGGCCGAAAGATATTCCGGATACGGTGGCCCAGGCCAAGGGTGCGGCTTCGTCCGCCCTGGTGCTCCTGGCCAGCGGTAAAGTGAAGATCCAGGCACAAATATCCGTCGTGGACCAAAGTACCTGCCGGGGCTGCGGCTATTGTGTGGAGATATGTCCTTACGGCGCCATCGACTTGGTTACGGTAAATCGTATGGGCAACCTTGCACAGGCAGCCGAGGTTAACGAGGCCCTTTGCAAAGGCTGCGGAGCTTGTGCAGCAGCCTGTTTCTCCGGATCAATCCAACAAAAATCATTTATGGACAGGCAAATCCTGCCACAAATTGCTGTATTGGGGGTCATGTGATGAGTGCAGAGTACCAACCCAACATCGTGGCCTTTCTGTGTAACTGGTGTTCCTATGCCGGGGCTGACCTGGCCGGGACCAGTCGGACCAATTACCCTTCTAACCTAAATGTGATCCGTGTGATGTGCAGCGGCCGGGTAAACCCCCTTTTCGTGGTCAATGCCCTGCAACAGGGTGCGGATGGAGTGCTCGTCTCCGGTTGTCATCCGGGAGACTGCCATTATATGGAAGGAAACTTCTACGCCCGGCGCCGTTTTGGCATGATGAAGGAACTACTTGAGTACGTGGGCGTGGAGCCTGGTCGTTTTAATATGAGCTGGGTTTCTGCTTCTGAAGGCGCAAAGTGGAAAGACGTGGTGGGGGAAGTGGTGGATAAGGCAAAGGAAGCCGGGCCCTTTAAACAATTCCGGCGTGACAAAATAAACTGGTGAGGGGGATGATCACTTGGTAGACGTAGCAAAACTAAAGGAGATAGCCAGGGAGACTGTCTCCCGGGACGATGTGAAATATTTGATCGGGTGGAGACAGGGCACCTTTGGCTTTCGCGCCGCCCCACACTTTGTCAATAAGCCGGAAGATGTGGATCAATTAATTTTTTCACCCCTTTGCAGCCATAACCTGGCGACCTACCTTACTGGGGTGGAAAAGCTTCCGGTGCCGCGGGGGCAGGAGGCCGACAGCCGTAAGGTTGCCCTTATGGTCAAAGGCTGTGACAGCCGTGCCGTGGTGCTGCAACTGGTGGAGCAGGGATATGGACGGGACAGTGTGGTTGTGATCGGTTGTCCCTGCCAGGGTGTTGTAGACCAGAAAAAAGTAGAGGCAAAGTATCCCGATATGGGGGAAAATATAACAGCGGAGTGGGGCGAAAAGACAATTATATTTAATCTCCCCTCCGGTAAGACGGAGGTTCCCCGGGAAGAAGTGCTGGCCGGCAAGTGTCTCACCTGCCGTTATCCCAACCCGCTCCTCGCCGACGCTGGAGCCTGGGAAGAGGTGGCGGTCTGGGGCAGTGACGACTATGCCGATGTACAGGACTTAGAGGCCGGGAATCCACAGGAACGTCGGGCGTTTTGGGAAGATAAATTCGCCAGTTGTATCCGTTGTTATGCCTGCCGTAACGTTTGCCCCATGTGTTACTGCGAGGATTGTATACTGGACCGGCTGAATCCCCAATGGATAACACGGGCCGTTAACCCCACGGAAAACACGGCTTTCCATCTTTCCCGGGCCTTTCATCTGGCCGGCCGTTGTATTGAGTGCGGTGAATGTGAGCGGGTTTGTCCCGTGGATATACCTTTAATGAAGCTAAACAGAAAACTGACCAAAGAGGTTCGGGAAAATTACGACTATGAACCAGGGCTCGATCCTGAAGCCAAACCGCTGCAGGCCAGTTATCGCCCCAATGACAAAGAAGACTTCATTCTCTAGAGGTGGACTTAATGGATATTTTAAAGCTGAGTAAGGATAAATTTGCTGATTTTCTCGCCACTTTGAGCGAGCAAAAGCTTTACGCCCCGCAAAAGGTGGGGGAGAGCCTTCGTTTTGCTCCGGTGACGGAAAACAGCAAAGTGGAGTTGGACATGGCCAATACCACGGTACCGCCGAAGAGCATTTTCTTTCCCCAGACAGAGACTCTTTACAGCTATGAAATGGGTAATACGGAGATGCAGACGCCGCGGGAAGTGGATGAGGGTATTGTACTTGGTGCCAGGCCCTGCGATGCCCGGGCCCTTGTTATTGTTGACAATCTTTTTGCCTGGGATGTGGATGATCCCTATTACCAGGATCAGCGTGCTAAAAACACTGTGGTGGGCCTGGCTTGCAATAAACCCTGCGTTAACTGCTTCTGCCTTTCAGTAGGGGGCGACCCGGCCTCAACGGAGGGGCTGGATGTCCTGATGACCGAGCTGGAAGATGCATACGTGCTGGAGCCGCTTACGGAAAAAGGACAGAAACTCTGTCAGTCCGTTGCCGCGGTAACGGAGCAGGCGGCGGCCGAAGATCAGGACGGGGCAAAAGCGTTGCACCAGCAGGCCCGGGAAATGATTACGCGCAAGATTGAAACAGAAGGCATTCCAGAGAAACTACCTACCCTCTGGGATAATTCACTTTGGCAGGAGACTGCTGATTCCTGCCTTGGTTGCGGTGTTTGTACCTTCCTCTGCCCCACCTGTCACTGTTTTGATATTCAGGATGAGGTGGAAGGTATTGAGGGAAGGCGCTGCCGCATGTGGGATTCCTGCATGTTCAAGGAATATACCCTGCATACTTCAGGGCATAACCCCCGTCCGACCCGCCGGGAACGGACACGGAACCGCATTAATCACAAATACAGCTACTTCGTCCAAAAGTTTGACGTGATTGCTTGCGTCGGCTGCGGACGCTGTATCAACTCCTGTCCGGTGAATATCGACATCGTCGAGATTCTGCGGCAGGCAAAGGAGGCGCTATGATGTGTAATAACGCCAATCCTTATGTTCCCTATGTGGCAACAATTGAGGATGCCTGGTTTGAAACGGAGGGCGATCGTTGTGTCAAGACCTTTAAAGTAACCCTGGATGACGCAGCGGCGCGGGAAAGCTGGAGCCACCAGCCGGGACAGTGTGCCATGGTGGGCATTCTGGGTGTGGGTGAAAGCATGTTCTGTATTTCCTGTTCCCCCACTGAAGGTGATTTTTTGCGCTTTTCCATCATGCGTGCCGGTAAAAATACCCAGGCCCTGCATGAACTGGAAGCGGGAGACAAAATAATGGTGCGGGGCCCTTACGGTAACACCTTCCCCTTGGATGAATGGAAAGGGAAGCAGATTATCACGATTGGCGGCGGTATCGGCCAGGCGCCCCTGCGTCCAATTGTGGAATATGTTAAGGCCAACCTCGACCAATATGCGGGCCTCACCATGATCTATGGTGCCCGTACTTCCGGAGACCTCTGCTTTAAGGGCGAGTTTGAGGATATGTCAAAATCGGACGATCTCAACTGCCATCTCACCATTGACCTGGAAGAAGAGGGCTGGGGTTACAATGTTGGCTTCGTGCCCACTATGCTAATGGATGTTAATCCCTCTCCGGAAAATGCAATCGCCATTACCTGCGGGCCGCCGATCATGATCCGCTTCGTCCTGGAAAACCTTAAAAAGCTGGGCTTTGCCGACGAGCAGATCTACACCACCCTGGAAAACAGGATGAAATGCGGTTTTGGCAAGTGTGGCCGCTGTAATGTTGGTAATCTTTATGTTTGCAAGGACGGTCCCGTTTTCAGTTATGCCACGCTGAAGGACATCCCTGAAGCATTCGCTTAATATTGGGGAGTCTTTACTGCGGCATGATTGACGGAAGATTTGTACGAAAAGGGGCTAATATGTTTTAGCCCCTTTGCCTTTCGCTAATGAGCGGTATGGCTATTTCCAGTATTTACACCCGTTTCGTCCTTGATCCGGGCCTGTCCCCTGTTTTATACTACTAAGGCAATTCTGTACAGGAGTCAGTGGTCAGGAATAAAAGTTGAATACCTGAGTGTTTACCGCAGGCATGGTCAGAAGGGACGTGAACAGTTTGGATCACTTTGGGCAGGTAATGGATCTGAAAGAGGAGAATAAAGCGATCGTAAAAGTTCGCCCTAATCTCTCCTGCGAAAATTGTGGTCGCTGTGGCGGCTTTTTCGGCGACCCGGAGAAAAGGCAGGATCAACTGGTGGAAGTACTAAACCCCATCGGTGCGGGAAAAGGTCAGCTTGTACGTTTGGAGGCGCGGCCCACAGAAGTTCTGATGGCTGCTTTTATGCTTTATCTGCTTCCCCTTGTTGCTCTGTTAATCGGCCTTTTTGCCGGGAGGAGTGTTGCTCTAAGCCAGGGCCTGTCAGGCAGTGCCGACATATGGGGCTTGGTAACAGGGCTCGTTTTTATGGTTTTACTGTTCTTAGTGCTGCGTATGCATGAACGAAACCTGGCAAAAGGGAGACGCTTCAAGGCGGTTATCGCAGCTGTGGTCAGTGAAGACGAGATACCTGAACATGCCCGTTTTCCGGCACCGGCGGAAAACAGTTAGATGGCCTATCCACACACTACCACCTATCTAACTATCCAACGAGTAGTATGTGGGTTGCGATTTCCGCGAGTTTATGATAAAATACCAGAAAATAATATAAGCCTCATCTCTTTTACTGGGGTGAGGTAGAGGTGCGGTAGGTCAAGAGTATCCTGGGGAGGACCGGTCTTTTGAACCGGGAAAAAGGGGCCACCGCCGAAGTTTTTAGCTTTACCGGGAAGCTAAAAGCTGGTTCGCTGATGAATAATCTGCGGACTGTCACCTGGATTAGCTACCGAACGAACCCTACTGTCCAGGTGGAGCGCTATCTCATCAGGGTTTAAGAGGTTAATGCGGGCTATGCAATTGGCGGCTACGTTTAAGCTCGTAAGCCGCTTTATCATTTTAAGAGGGGTGGTGTACATGAGTGATACAAGCAGGGACGATACAGGTAAACGGGCGGGGGCATTTGGAGATCGGTGGTTGCGATACGGTGGATCTGGTGGAACGGTACGGCACGCCCCTTTATGTAATGGATGAAGAATTGTTGCGCAAAAATTGCCGCCGCTTTCGTAATGCAATGCGGCAAAGCTATTCACGCGGTCAGGTTATATTTGCCGGCAAGGCTTTTCTTGTGCAGGCCATGGCTCGCCTGGTAGCGGAGGAAGGGCTTGGCCTGGATGTGGTATCAGGCGGAGAGCTTTATACTGCCCTCAAAGCCGGTTTCCCGGCTGAACAGATCTACTTCCACGGCAATAATAAGTCATGTACGGAACTGGAGGAAGCGATTGATGCGGGTATGGGGAGAATAATCGTGGATAGTATTATGGAACTTGAAGATATTATTGCCCTGGCGAAGGAAAAGGGGAAAAAGGTTTCCGTCCTTTTGCGTCTAAAGCCCGGGGTGGAAGCCCACACCCATGAGTACATTCAAACCGGTCAGGAAGATTCCAAGTTTGGTTTTGCCCTTGAAGATGAGGCCCTGGAAGGCGTGCGTCTGACTCTCTCGGCTCCGGATCAACTGGAACTGGCGGGGTTCCATTGCCACATTGGTTCCCAGATCTTCCAGGTAGATCCTTTCCGTCTGGCCGCACAGACGATGTTACAATTTATGGCTTTGGTAAGGGAAAAAACTGGTTTTGTAGTCTCTCAGCTTAATATGGGCGGAGGCCTGGGGATTCGCTACCGCAACAGCGATGAGCCTCCCTCCATTGAAACATTTGTCTCAAATCTGGCAACAGCAGTGACTAATGCGGCAAAAGAAAATGATTTTCCCCCGCCTGAACTGCTGCTGGAACCGGGTCGCTCTATCTGCGGTGAAGCAGGGATTACCCTTTATCGTGTGGGTGTTATTAAGGATATCCCCGGGATCCGTCGCTACGTGTCCGTGGATGGTGGAATGATGGATAATATCCGGCCTGCCCTGTACGGAGCTGATTATGAAGCAGTGCTGGCGAACAAGGCCGACCGGGAAGGGGAAAAGCATGTCACTGTTGCCGGTAAGGCATGCGAGTCGGGAGATATTATCATCAACGAAGCCTTTCTTCCAGCAGTGGAGAAAGGGGACTTGCTGGCTGTTTTCAGCACCGGAGCCTACTGCTACTCGATGGCAAGCAATTATAACCGGAATCCAAGGCCGGCAGTTTTATTCGTGCGGGGTGGCAAAGCGCGTATTGTGGTGCGCCGTGAAAGTTATGAGAATCTGGTGGCGCTGGATAGGTAAGATCAAGAGGCAAGAAGCAAGAAGCAAGAAGAGGCAAGAGGCAAGAAGCAAGTGAGCAAAACAAATTGGTTTGCTCCAGGGCTCAATAGGTTCACGGGAGGAATTATTTTGTCTGAAATAGCTTTTACAAAGATGCACGGCCTCGGTAATGATTTTATACTTATTAATAACCTGGAATACGGGCTTGATACTTCCTATTATGCGGACAGGGCTGCACAACTTTGCGACCGCCATTTTGGTATTGGCGCGGATGGCCTGACAGTGATCGAACGGGGTGAAAAGGCTCCCTTTTTTATGCGTATCTTAAATCCTGACGGTAGTGAAGCGGAGATGTGCGGCAATGCCATCCGCTGCCTGGCTCGCTGGCTCTGGGAAAGAAAAATGGTGGGTGAGCAAACGTTTTCCCTGGAGACGGGAGCCGGAGTAAAGGAAGTGAGCCTCCTGCTACAAGGGAATTTGGTGCAGGCTGTGGAGGTGGATATGGGTGCGCCGGAGCTTAAGAGCACGGACATACCGGTAAGCGGCCCACCGCGCCGTGTTTCTGATGAAGCCCTCAGTGTGGAAGGGGAGAACATCCTCTTTTCTGCTGTAAGCATGGGCAACCCCCACTGTGTAATTTTCGTACCATCACTGGACAATATCCCCTGGCAGCGCTGGGGGAAACTGCTGGAAAACGATTCTCTTTTTCCACGGCGGACGAATGTGGAATTTGTCCAGATTTTGGATCAGCAGGAAGTTAAGGTTAAAGTCTGGGAGCGAGGTGCTGGGCCGACTCTGGCCTGTGGAACTGGTGCCTGTGCCGTTGTGGTGGCCGGTGTTTTGTCCGGCAGGCTCCGTTCACCGGTGCAAGTTAACCTACCCGGTGGAACACTCAAAATCACCTGGGAAGAAGGAACCGGTGCTATCATGGAGGGCCCGGCAGAAGAAGTTTTCAATGGCAGCTTCACTAAATAAAGTCGAAAGTCAAAAGTCTTCAAGGGTCTATTTTATGATTTTTACC
>SKTJ01000149.1 GCA_007122565.1 Syntrophomonadaceae bacterium
ACCAACTACCTGATGCAGTCGTTTATCTGTGTGTTTATCTTTTATGGCTTTGGTTTGGGTTATATTGGAAAAGTAAGCCTTTTGCAAGTGCTTTTACTCACGCTGGTAATTTACAGCCTGCAGGTTGTTTTCAGTATGTTTTGGTTAAAGCGGTTTAGTTATGGGCCCATGGAATGGCTGTGGCGCAGAATTACTTATAAGAAAATAGAAGTAAATCTCAACGAAGGAGGAACAGATCAATGTCAGGCTGGTTTATAAGGTGGATCCTAACTGTTGTGGGTATTATTTTTACCACTAATATTGTTGCTGGCTTTGAAGTAACAATCCCGGGAGCTATCGTCGGTTCCATTGTGCTTGGCCTCGTTAATGCCACGATCCGTCCGGTGCTTCTCCTGCTCACCCTTCCCATCAACTTGCTCACACTGGGATTGTTCACCCTTGTTGTTAACGGTTTAATGTTATGGTTGGTTAGCATAGTGGTAAGAGGCTTCGCAATACAGACTTTTGGGGCTGCTTTCATTGCTGCCTTGATCTTAATGGTTATCAGCTCAGTATTAAACCTTTTTGTGAAAAAATAGATTTCAGGGCGTTTGAAAAAGCATACTATATAATCAAACAAAAACAGTGGGTATGTGTTTATCGTCCGTACAGATATCTATAGATTATCTGGGCGAAGCAAGGTGAGTATGATGGAGCAATTGCCGGAATCGCTTCCCTCTCTCGAGTTCAGGGGATTATTTGCGGGGCATGGGAGAGGAGATACCGTCAATTATAACCGCAATCCCCAGGACAGGTCTCCGTATGGTTCGATGTCATATAAAAGAACAGTTTGTATTGAGGGTGAAGCATATTTAAAAAGGGTGAAAAAAATGATACGAATTTTCCTGGTAAGGCACGGGCAAACAGCATGGAACAAAGAAGAAGTGTTTCGCGGAACCGCGGACATACCGCTTAATGATTTTGGCAGAAAACAGGCCCGGGAGGTGGGCAAAAAGTTGAAAAGCCTCGGCCTTAGGGATTCTCTGCTCATTTCCAGTCCCCTCGCACGGGCTAAGGAAACTGCCGAAATTATCGGTGGGTTCATCCTGAGCAAACAGGTGAGGATAGAGCAGGATTTTACGGACACAAACTTTGGAGAATGGCAGGGTAAGGCCAAGAAAGTAATTGAAAGATTGTATCCCGAGCTTTACCATAAGTGGCTGACAGACCCGGCGTCCTTGGTCCTTCCCGGGGGTGAAGTGCTGGAAAGTGTAGCGACCCGTGCTAAAGCGGCTCTTTACCGACTGGCATGGGACTGCAGAGAGCATGACCTGATAATTGTTTCGCACCGCGTTGTCAACAAGGTCTTATTGTGCTGCCTACTTGGAGCGGAGTTGAATTCGTTCCGGAAAATTAAACAAGCCACAGCGTGCATCAATATTTTGGATTATGACGGCCTGTCTTTTATTATCCGCACGCTAAACGATACCTGCCACCTGCTGCCTTTGGAGCAGGATGATACCACGGATTTTTAGCATTTATAACCTCTGCTTTATTCACGCATACTTTTGGAATAAAAAACGCCACTTAATTTAAACTCAGGCCGCAGAAAGTGTTTGACATAGGTTGATATTATTTCTATAATTATAACATTATTGGTAAGATATGAATGGAGCTGTGTTGATGTCCGTAATGTTTGTAACAAGTATTGAAATTGAGTTATAAATAAAAAGCAGCACAGGAACGCAAAATTGCTTGGCCTATTTTTTGTGCTGCTTATGTATGGTTATTAAGCAACCTAAACGTGTTATGAAAAAAAAAGTTGGAGACACGCACTGGTAGCGTGTTTTTTTGTTTTTTTTTTAGAACGTTACTTACCTACTTTAAAATAACGGAGGATGAAATAGATTGGATAATATGGATTGGTTCTTTATGATTCATAGTAATACAAAACGTGAAGGCCCCGGGTTGGATGCTGTTACATTAAATATTTGGCATAGTCTGACGGGGACAGGGAGGATGCAAAAAGGACTTGATGTAGGTTGTGGCCCTGGTGCACAGACATTGACTCTTGCGCAAAACACAAACATATACTGGACGGCAGTGGATAATCACCAGCCTTTTCTGGACAGGCTGAAAGAAACTTCCGGGGAGATGGGTCTTGGGGCAAAGATTGCTACTGTAAATGCATCCATGTTTGAATTGCCCTTTAAAGAAAACGAATTTGATGTTATCTGGTCTGAGGGTGCTATTTATATTATGGGATTTGAGCAAGGGCTAACAGGTTGGCAAAAATACCTGAAACCTGGAGGTTACCTGGTTGTTTCAGAGATTTCATGGTTAAAACCAAAAACTAAAATTCCTGAAGAATGCTTAAACTTTTGGACAGAAGAATACCCGGGTATGGCTATAACAGAAGAAAATATTGCAATCGGGAGAAAATGCGGCTACAAAGTTGTGGATACGGTATTATTGCCGGAAGAAGGCTGGTGGGAATACTACTTGCCGCATGATGAAAATATGGATAGGCTTTGCCGGGAGCATCCGGGTAACAAAGAGCTAATACAAGTGGTTGAAATAGAAAAGAAAGAACGGAATATGTATCGGAAGTATAGTGACTGCTACGGATATGTGTTTTATGTTTTACAAAAAAAAATGATATAATCTGGATGTCATTATAAGCATTAAACTGATTGGGGGCTGTCCCAAACGTTCAAAGTGTACTTGGGGCAGCCTATTTAAAATATCATAATAGTTCCAGAATAGAGGTGCGTAAAACGTTTATTATTGGTAGAGTTAGCAAGTAAATTGAGGGTATATAGTGTGACGAAAGGTGGTTATTATATTTGAAAATATTGCAAACAAATATTGTGACGCTGAGCTTGTTATTTGTTTTCCCCATATTGATTGGTGGTTGTTTGGACTTCACCAGGGAAACCCCGGTAAAAGATACACCTGAGAGCTTGGAAGAAATAATCGTCATATCAGACATAGATGGGGTGGATGTGGCCGATCTAGTTCCAATACCCCTTGAAAAAGCAGACAATCTGGTAAGGGAATTTGCTATAGCCCTGAATGAGGAGGATATTGCAAAGGTTTTAAGTTGTATGACGTTCTCCGATGACGATTACTATACTATGGAATGGGCAAAGGTTGCTGTTGATAATTATAAGGTCTTTTTTAACGGGGAGCAGATTGTAAAAGCAGAGCTTATGGGATCGGCGGAGTATCATCAAGGCCTCGTCTACAGGCTATATTCTGCTGGAGATAATTACAAAGAAATTTATCTAAACGCCCGTTATATTGATGGAGAGCACATCTACGACGATTTGGTTATTTATGACAATATATTGTTTTATTCTTTTAGAGCAGAAAGGTATTTAGAGGAACTGATAAAAGGAATTGGACAAAATGATCCGGAAACAATTATATCCCTTTTAACTTATGATGATTATGCCAATCCTTACCCTCAGTTCAAGGCTGAGAATATTATCAAGAATTACGAGGCTTCTTTTGACACTGAAACACTGGACTTTGGTTTTGTCGGCACAGAAACAAAAAAAGCTGCCGCGGGAAATCTCATTTATGTAATACGCGGATCTAAAAACAGCGTCCCCAGGGAACATGAGATAATGGTTGCTTATGGAGATGGGTTGGTTGGAATTATAGACGATTGGATTCCAACAAAATAAGCAGGGATGGTCTGCAAGATTTACCACCCCTACCGGAAATAAACCCTTGGGAAGTAATAAATCATGAAGGGAAGTAGAAAGTTTTTGAAATCTGCACTGCTTGAACTGTACCAGCGGCGCCGCAACATATTCCAGGAAAAACATGACCAGGCCCAAAAGGTCAGCAACAGTATTTCCTGGCTGCGCCTTGTTTTTTTTATTCTTGCTGCAGGAGCTTTTGGCTATGGTTTTTACGGGCCGTACCGAATAGTTATATTTTTAGCGCTTCCCCTGGCAGCAGTGTTTGTATGGCTGATTATGAAACACATGCATCTCAAAGAAGAGATAGATTTTCTGAAAAAACTTGTACAGATAAATGCTACAGCTGGACTGCGCCTGGAAGGGAAGTGGACTGCTTTTGCGGAGCGGGGTGACCACTACAAGGATGACACCCATCCCTATACCACCGATCTGAATATTTTCGGGCAAGGCTCACTGTTTCAGTATATTAATGCCACTACCTCTTTCCGGGGGGAGCGGCTCCTGGCAGATCTGTTGAGCCGGCCTGCCCCCATAGATGAGTTAGAACCGCGTCAGGAAGCCGTTTCCGAGCTGGCTAACCTTCTGGATTTCCGGCAGAGCTTTCAGGCGGCGGGGATGGATGCTCTCTTTAAGCAGCAGGATCCGGAAACGGTGCAGGGTTGGGCTGAAAGTAAGCTTACGCCGGGTAATTGGTCCACAGCACTCCTTTATATGCCGGTGGCTACTTTCTCTTTGTTTGGCCTGGGGTTGCTCGGTGTGCTTTCCTATTTTCCCGCAGTGGTATTTCTGGTTTTGCAGGTTGCAGCAGCCTTGCCTGGAGAACGGAAGGCCCTGGAGCGTTTTACTAAAACGGATAAAGCTGTGCAGCGGCTCAAACGTTATGAAAAGTTGATGCGTTGGATCGAACAGGAGAATTTTACGGCTCCTTTCCTAATTGCCCAGAAAAAGCGCCTTTTTCCAGGTGCTCAGCCTGCTTCCCGCCAAATCCGGAGGCTGGTGAATATTGCGGATCGGAATAATCTGCGGTTCAGCAGTAGTATGATCTACTTCATTCTGAAATTTTCTGTTCTCTGGGATAAGTGGACGTTAAAAATGCTGGATGATTGGCAGAAAAGCTATGGTAAGGCAGTGGGCAGTTGGTTTGAAGCTACAGCGGAAGTGGAGGTTCTGTCAAGCCTGGCAGGGCTTTGCCACGATAACCGGCACTGGGTTTTCCCGCAGGTTAAAACCGGCCCGCCTGCATTCAAGGCCAGAGATCTGGGGCACCCCCTCATTCCCCCCGGGGAACGGGTCGGTAATAATACTTCCCTGATGGGTCCCGGCCGGTTTTTCATTATCACCGGTTCCAACATGTCGGGGAAAAGTACGTTTCTGCGCACGGTAGGTATCAACCTGGTGCTGGCTTATGCCGGTGCGCCTGTCTGTGCCAGTGAGTTTGGTTGTTCAATGATGCAGGTTTATTCTAAGATGCAAATTCATGACAATCTGGAGGAACGAGTTTCAACTTTTTACAGCGAACTCATACGCATGAAGATGATTATCGACGCGGCCCAAACAGGAGCACCATTGATCATCCTGCTGGATGAAATTTTCAGAGGTACCAACCCCCGGGACCGTATATTTGCCACACGCACGATCATTAAACAATTGCACACGCTGAATGTTATTGGTTTGGTTACCACCCACGACTATGAATTGGGAGAACTTGAAAAAGAATATACACGTTCAATCAGTAACTACCATTTTACTGATGAAATTCGGGATGGAGACATTCATTTTGATTATAAAATTAAACCGGGGATAGCACAAACGGCCAATGCAGTGGCCCTGATGAAATTGGTGGGAATTGAGGTCCCGGAAGAAGATGTGTAGCAGATTCAATCCTGATTTAGTTTCCAAACTTTTTATGATATACTTATTTTAACCATGAATGAAAACCACAAAACGATGATTTGTGGTTTTCCTGTATATCTTCAATTGTTTCAGATTTTTATGAGGGAGGTGTATCATGCAAACCATTAAGGATACAGTGCGGGAAATAGTGTTTGCTGTGTTGCCTGTGGCTATAGTAGTTATTATACTGCAATTTACTCTAATTACCTTGCCATTTGAAACCTTTTTGCAATTTTTGATTGGCGTTATCATGGTAAGTGTTGGCTTAATACTATTTCTACTCGGCGTTCATATGGGCCTTTTACCGATTGGCGAAATGATCGGTTCGGCCTTACCTAATACAGGTAAAGTTGGATTGGTTGTGTTGTTTGGCTTTTTAATGGGTTTTGTTGTAACTTTAGCTGAACCGGATGTACGGGTATTAGCAATGCAGATAGATTTTGTTTCTCAGGGAGAAATCTCAAGAAATCTCCTCATTTTGGTAGTTGCATTAGGGGTAGCAGTATTTGTGGGGATAGCGATGCTAAGAATAATCTTAAACATACCCATTACTTATATTTTAATAGTGGGATACGGCCTGATATTTCTTTTATCATTATTTACTCCCCCTTATTTTGTGCCTATTTCGTTTGATGCCGGGGGTGTAACCACCGGACCCATGACTGTCCCTTTTATTCTGGCGCTGGGTGTTGGTGTTGCCAGAGTGTTAGGTGGTAAATCAACCTCCACAGATGGGTTTGGACTGGTTGCACTGGCTTCCATTGGCCCGGTTTTGGCAGTGATGATCCTGGGGGTGATATTCGGTTGAGTAACTTAACGATCTTTGCCGGGTTTAGTCATGTGCTAATCGAAGCTGCTACAGCCTTGGTCCCCCTGATTATCTTTTTCCTTTTCTTTCAAATTGTCTATTTAAGGCTGCCAAAAGAAAGGCTAGTCAATGTTTTTGTAGGACTTGTATTGACCTTTCTTGGATTAGCATTATTTTTACAGGGTGTTCATGTAGGGTTTTTACCTGTAGGTGAACAAATGGGCATTGCTTTAGGAAATATGCCAACCAAATGGTTCTTGATCGTAATTGGCTTTGTCTTGGGCTTTGTGGCAACTTTTGCGGAGCCGGCAGTAAGGATTTTAAACTATGAGGTTGAAAGGGTAACCAGCGGTTACATCCCACAGCAATTAATGCTCTATACTTTATCAATCGGTGTGGCAGTTTCCATTGCAATCTCAATGGGGAGAATTATATACGGTATCCCCCTCATGTACTTTATCATACCGGGATATTTAATAGCACTGATTTTAATCCGGTTTTCCACGCAAACTTTTGTTGCCATCGCTTTTGATTCGGGTGGGGTGGCTACAGGGCCCATGACCGTCACGTTTGTGCTGGCTATGGCTATCGGAGTGGCCTCTGCTGTTGAGGGACGGGATCCTTTGTTGGATGGGTTTGGTATGATTAGCCTGGTAGCCCTTGCCCCGATCCTATCTGTGCTGATTTTAGGTTTATTATATAGAAGAAAGGAGAAGGAAATTGAACGAGAGTGTGAGCTTGAAGCAGAAATTGATCATAACAATTGTTAAAAAGGGAGTAGCTAAAATAATTATTAAGGCGTCAAAGCAAGCCGGTGCAGAAGGTGCCACGGTATTGTTTGGGACCGGCACAGGTGTCCACGAGGCAAAAAGGATATTCTTTTTGGACATGGATCCTGAAAAAGAGGTCGTTTTTACCCTTACTACGAAGGAAGCTCTAAACCAAATTTTAGATGCGATAGTGGGTGCGGGTAAGCTGAACAAGCCTGGTAACGGCATTACTTTTGTAATTGACATAAAAAAAACCGCAGGGATTGTGCACCTGTTAAGGAAAAATGCTTAGGAGGTTAGTAATATGGCCGATATGCTTTTTGATTTGATTGTAACTATTGTGAACAAGGGAAACTTCAGGAAAGTGATAGATGCTTCTAAAAAAGCGGGAGCAGAAGGAGGAACATTACTCACCGGCAGAGGGACCGGCATTCATGAGCATGCTAAGCTTTTTGGCATTACAATTGAGCCTGAGAAAGAAGTAGTCCTGACTTTAATAAAGCGGGAAATATGCGAAGATGTGTTTAAGGCCATTGCTGCAGCAGTTGATTTAAATAAGCCCGGCAAAGGAATCGCTTTTGTCCTGGAAGTGGAGCGGGTGGCGGGGATAACGCACTTATTAAAGGAGGCAACCAGGGAATAGATTTGGTTGGATTCTCCCAGAGCCGAGGATACCAGAAAAGGTTTAAAATGGGGACAAAACTTGTATCGGAGTTGCTGCAAGAATGCGCATTAACATTGTAATGTATTTATTATCCAAGATTTTGTTAATAGTCGGTTCTGCAATAGTTGTTCCGTTAGCTTGGTCTGTTTACTTAAGCGATGGGATGTGGCTATATTTTTTACTGACCATATCTATTGTTGTCGGAAGCAGCCTCGTGCTGTTATACTTTTTCCCGTTAAAAGTTGAATCATCGATAAAGCCTGCTGAAGGATATCTGATCGTAACCTGCAGTTGGCTAGCAGTTGTATTATTAGGTTCGCTGCCGTTTATTATTTCCGGGATAATGGGGTTTACCGATGCTTTTTTTGAGACGATGTCCGGTTTTACCACAACCGGGGCCAGCATTCTCACTGATATTGAATCCGTGCCGCCGAGTATGCTGATGTGGCGCTCTCTTACCCAGTGGTTGGGGGGCATGGGGATTATTATTCTTTTTATCGCACTGATGGTTCGGGTTGGTTCAGGCACAAACAGGATATTCAGTGCCGAGGCTCCGGGAACAGTTGTGGAGAAACTAACACCACGCCTCAGCGATACAGCCAAGAGCCTTTGGAAGATTTATTTATTTTTTACGGCAACTCAAATAGTGCTTTTAATTATTGCAGGGATGTCTTTTTATGATGCCATGGCCCATACCTTTAC
>SKTJ01000128.1 GCA_007122565.1 Syntrophomonadaceae bacterium
ATGTTGGTTTTTTAGTCAAGATAGTGCGGTATGGTTTTCAGCACAGGGTTGTAATGGCTATTCTGGGGATCATGTTTTTACAGGAAGTGCTTAAAGCAACGGGGGTGTTGGAAAAAACATTGGGCCAGCTGCTCGGCAGCGGTATTCCCCTCTATCTGCTGGCAATCTTTGCCCCACTGTTGGTCAGTTTGCTTACAGGGGATAATACTGCTGCTATGGGCATCCTGATCCCATCATTTTTAGTGCTGGAAGGATTTACGGGTCCGGCAATTTATAGTTTTATTGCCCTCATGTATGTCAGCGCTTTTCTTGGGAATGTCATTTCGCCGGTGCATATCTGTCTTTCTTTAACCAAGGAATTTTTCCAGGCAGAACTGGGCAGAATCTATCGTTTCCTCGCTCCCCCCCTGTTCGGGGCGCTTTTTGCGACAATAGTATTAGTTATGCTCAAGCAGGGATTTTTTTAAATGGTTGTATGACATTGTCCCGCTTAAGCCAGCACGATGGTCATAAGAAGCGCTAAACTGATAGCAGAACCGGTGGCCAAAATCAGGTTGCCTTTAGTGCCGGTTGTGTCAAGCATGATTATGGCGATGCTCAGCGTAAACAGCACTATGGTAAAATACCAGTAAGCCGTGAACAACAGGACCAGGGCAAAGATCATATAGGCCAGCTCGATTACCATCACCTTTTGAAAAAAGGGATCTGCCATTAGCTGTATAAGCTGTGGAGGATTTTCCAGCTCGCCTGCCCCTTTGGTGCGGTCGATAAGTATTTTAAAAGATGCGGTGTTAAGCAGCTTATAGCATTCATACACGGCAAAGATGGCGGCTATTACTTTAATGGTCATTTTTGTTTCCTTTAACAACAGGTTTAATTCCGTGAGTTTGTTTCGTTGATCAAATTATATACCTGAACGCAGTAATTGCCAAGCATAAAGGACAGGGATGCATACAATATTCAGACTAGCGGCGTTGGGAGTTGAAGGCGTGGCAATCTGCACCTGGCGCTTTTTCATCGTGAGATCGCCACGTCGCCAGCACTCCTGTTTTGTGCCTTGAGCTTAGTGACCCCTTTTATTTGAGGCGGCGGATGCGCACCCGGAAGTTATCGTTGCCATCGGGTTTTACCTCAAGTACTTCCTGACCCTGTTCCCTGAAGCTTGCCGGCACATTCTCAACCGGTTCCCCCTTGTCCAGGATCACATCCAGGATATCCCCGATCTCCAGCTGCTCCAGAGCAATCTTGGCATGGACGAAATTCATGGGGCAGGCCACACCTGTCAGGTTAAGTTCCTGGGCCGCCCGGCCGTTTTCTGAGGGGCCTGATGGGCGTTCTGATTTTACCGGGAAATTCAGTGATGCATCCATCTGATCATAGAGGCTCTGCACCTCGTCCAGAAAACCTCTTACTGCCGTTGACCGCGTGGCCAGTTCGCCGTGAGGACGGCGCAGTTCAGCACGGGCTAGAACCAGTAAATCCCGATGTTCTTCCCCTGCCAGTGCTGTATCTATGAAATGCCGTTCAAATTCTTTCAGTGCCATGTCTGGATTGCCGGGCTCGATACCCCGGGTAACCAGTAACGACCCTGCCGCTGTTGCGGTGGCCCGGAGAAGGTTCTCGTTGCTCCCGGACGGAACTTCTGCGGCACGGGCGAAAAAGGCTTCGCTCTTCTTCAGTTCCTCAGCGATCAATTCGAATACACCGGCACCGCATTCGCCCTGGCTCCGGCCGGCCAGGGAAAAGGGTTCATCGTCACCCCAGTCGCGGTAAAAATCCGGGAGCTCACTGTAAGCAGGCACCTCGGAAAAGGAAGCTGCCAGTCTGAGAACCGTCTTTTCTCCACCACTTTGCCAGTAGCTTTGGAACCCTTCCCCGTAAGCTTCACTGCTTAGATAATCTTTTAGCAGTTCTACCGTAAAGGGGGGTATGTTACGGGCGGGTATCCTGGCCACATCCCGGGAAAGTCTGAAGCGGCCTTCCCCGTCATACCCCCCGCCCACTACTACGTTATAAATGGGATAACTGCGGTTCTCCGCCCGGCGTGCTCCGCCAATGAAGCCCAGTTTGGCCATAGCGTGTTGTCCGCAGTTGTTAGGGCAGCCGCTGGTATGAATGCCCAACTCCCGGACCAGCTGCGCGGGGATGCCGGCCAATGCCACAGCTTTACTGATCGCCGTATTCAAATCCTGGGAGCGGCAAACACCCAGGCTGCAGGTTGCCGCTCCCTTGCAGGAAACCATCCATGGTTCGCCTTCCGGCCCGCATGCATCAACCGCCAGCTTACGCAGTTCCCCGTAGACTGATGGCAAATGTCCGGAGGGTATATCAGGCAAAAGCAGGTTTTGCCGCCGATCGACCCGCAACTGGGACCCGGCATACTGCTCCGCCAGTTCGGCTAAGCGATGAAGATCATCAGCGGGAAGGTCGCCGCGGTACAATGGAATATGGGCATAAAACAACCCTGCCTGTTTTTGCTGCTGCACGTAGTTCTGCATCCACGCGTCATAACCGGAGGCGCTGCTTCCACGGGCTTCTCCAGAGTGCTGCAGCGGTCCTGTCTCTGATTTCTCCAAATCTACCGGAAGAGTATCCGGTATACCCTCTGCAAAAACTTTTTGCAGCTCCTGCTCCAGCTCAGAATGGAATTCTTCTACGCCTATGCGTTCAATGGCAAAGCGAAGCCGTGCCCTTTGCCGGTTACGGCGATCGCCGTGACGGACATATACCCTCATGACTGCCTCCGCCATGCGGAGCACATCTTTGGCAGGCAAAAACGGCGTAACCAGATCGCTTACACGTGAATTGGTTCCCATACCGCCACCCAAATAGACGGCAAAACCTTTTTCTCCCCCCTTAATCTGTGCCACAAATCCCAGGTCATTAACCGCGGCCATGGCTTCATCAGCACGGCAGCAGGAAAAAGCGATTTTAAATTTCCGGGGCAGGTTGTAGGAGCTCTTCAGGGGAAGGAGATAGTCTGTGAGGGCAAGAACATAGGGGAGGGTGTCAAAGGTCTCCCCCGGAAAGATGCCGGCATGGGCACAGGTAGTAATATTGCGCACCGTATTTCCACCGCCACCCAGAGGCGTAAGCCCTACTTCAAGGAGGCTTTCCATTATCTTATGGGTAGCAGCGATTTCCACATCGTGAAATTGGGCATCCTGTCGGGTGGTAAAATGAATATTTCCACCGGCATAGCGCTGACTTAAGTCTGCCAGACGATGGGCTTGTGCAGCCCACAGGAAACCTCCCGGAATCCGGGTTCTTAACATGTAAAGACCCTTCTGACGTTGTTCATAGATGCCGCGCGGTACGCGCCGTGAACGGAAGACCTCCTCCGACAACTCTCCGGAAAGATAACGCCCTATTTCCTGTTTATGCTGCTGTGTTTCCAGATGGACATTTTCCGGTATCCGGTATGTTTGCTTAAGCTTCATTTTTAATTCACCTCATTTTAAGAAAGCTCTATCTTTTCCTCAACAAAAGAGCCGTCCTGATTTTTACGGAAACTTTTGATCTCACCCCGGTGCCCCGCTGCCAGTGAAAGGATCACGTAGCTCACGCCCGGCATAAAAGCCAGCTTTTGATCCTCAACGGACATACGTGCGGCAGTCTCCGGGTGGCTGTGCCAGATGCCCACGATCTCCCAGCCGTGCTTACGCATATCCGCGAGGGCGTTAAATTGCTCCGCAGGGTCCATGGAATAGTGTTCAGCGCTGGCGTCCATATTGGTTAACGGGTAGAATGCGTGGATGGTCAAATCGTTCCCGGCCAGCAACCCGCATGCCTCTAAAGGCGACTCCTTTTCTGCAGTCTTGATCAGTTTGTTATAAATTGATTGAGGCATTTTAAGGTGAAGCATCACTGTCCTCCCCTCTGGTGGGGCAGATGATCTGCGCTTCATCCCGTAGTGCTGTAATGGTGGGATTGTCCCCGCAGATGGGGCAATCCGCATCGCGATTTGTCTTGATTTTATGAAATGACATCTCTTTGGAGCTGTAAAAAAGTAAATTATCGATTAGTAACTCTCCGCAACCGAGCAGGTATTTAAGCGCTTCGGTGGCCTGTATGACACCCAGGGTTCCGCCCAGCACACCGAGGACTCCGGCCTGGGCACAGGACGGGACCGCCCCGGCAGGAGGCGCTTCGCGGAAGATGCAGCGGTAACAGGTGCTCTGGCCGGGCAGAACCGTAATGGTTTGCCCTTCAAAACGGAGGATCCCCGCATGTGAAAAAGGTTTCCGGGCAAAGTAGCAGGCATCGTTGATCAAAAACTTGGCGGAAAAGTTATCCGTTCCATCAATTACAAAATCGTAATCAGTTAGTAACTCCAGGGCGTTCTCAGCTGCAAAAGCTTTTTCGTAAGTCCGCACCTCCACGTCAGGATTGACAGCGCGCATCTTATCAGCCGCTGATTCAATCTTAAGGCGGTTTACATCTGCGGTGGTATGGATAATCTGTCTCTGCAGGTTATTTACCTCTACCCGGTCAAAATCAACCAGTCCGATTCGACCCACCCCTGCTGCCGCCAGGTAGAAAGCAGCAGGCGAGCCCAGTCCGCCTACGCCAACGATGAGAACACTTCCTGCCAGCAGTTTTTCCTGTCCGCGCAGGCCTACCTCTTCCAGGATTATCTGGCGACTGTACCTTTCCACTTGCTCAGGCGTTAAATTCATGATATCTTCCCTCCACCCATAAAGTACATAAACTCAACCCGGTCCCCGTCATTTAGCTGTTTATCGTTGTATTGCTCTATGCGTACGAATTCCTCATTTACCTGAACGGATACGTACTGGGGCATCTCTACCTTTTCAATTTCCAAAAGTTCCGCTACAGTTATGGAATCAGGTAATTCCCTGGTTTCTCCGGCAATAATCAATTTCATATGATTGTTCCTCCTTTTTTTACGCTATATTTTGCAAAGCTTGCGCAAAATCTCCTATTATGTCTTCACAGTGTTCCAGTCCCACCGAGACCCGGATCAACCCTGAAGTAACTCCCCCAATCTCTTTTTCTTTATCAGCACAATCTTGGAATATGGTGGAAGCAGGATGGATCACCAGGGTTCGGGTTTCGCCAAGGTTGGCCAGATTGGTTGCCAGCCTGAGCGAGTTGATTAAACGAAAAGACTGCTCTTTGTTTGCCAGCTCAAAAGTAAGAATGGAGCCGAATTTACCGCCGAACTGACGTGAAGCTAGCTGGTAAAACCGGTTGTCCGTCAGCCCCGGGTATCCAACCCGCCGCACCGCTGGGTGCTGTTTGAGAAAGGTTGCCAGGGATGCCGTGTTGCTGCAATGCCTATCCATCCTCACGGCCAGTGTTTCCAGGCCGACGGTTTGCAGAAAAGCATTCATTGGTGACTGGCAGCCGCCCAGGTCCCGTCCATAGCGCTGCCGCAAGGCTGCCATCAGAGCGAAGGGCCCGGCTTTCCGGACAAACTCCTCCAGGTGGGGATGACGCTCCGAACGCCAGTCAAAGCTGCCGCTGTCTACAAGGATTCCGCCGATGGCTGTGCCGTGTCCGTTGATGAATTTGCTGGTGGAATGCACCACCAGGTCGGCCCCAAACTCCCGCGGCCGTATGAGATAAGGAGTTGTTACCGTACTGTCCACAACCAGGGGCACGCCGGCCTTTTTAGTTACTTCAGCAATGGCTGCAAGATCCGCCACATCCATCGCCGGATTGCTGATCGTTTCCACAAAAACCATCCGGCACCTATCGCTGATTGCAGCGGCAAGCGCATTGGGGCTGGTGGCATCAGCAAAAACAGTCTCAATGCCCAGGTGCGGCAGGGTCTTGCTGAACAGTGAATAAGTGCCGCCGAAGATGGTACGGCTGGAAACGATCTGTCCTCCGGCCCCGCATAGGGTTGCAGCCAGGGTACTTATGGCATTCATGCCTGAAGCGGCAGCCAGTGCGGCCATACCCCCTTCCAAAAAGGCGATGCGATTTTCCAAAAAGCTGACCGTAGGATTGGCTATCCGGCTGTAGATATAACCAGGCTCACGCCCTGCGAAAACCCTCTCCAGCTGTTCCGCGCTTTTATAGGAGAAGGCGTTACTTTGAGCTATAGGTGGAAGGGGAGCACCCGTAGCCGTATCCGGCCGCCCTCCCCCGTGGATCATCAGAGTCTCCAGGTGGTGCCCTTCCGGTTTTTTTCGATCTTTCATGTTCTCCCCCCCTTTCGGTAAGTTTCTTCCTAGCCACTGAACCCTCCAAAAAAGAGTAAAGCGGCGATAAGAGTTAACACAATGTTAAAGGACTGACCTACTATATACAGGCCGACAGTCTTTTTGTCCTTTACCAGCTTAATCAGTGCGGCAAAGTTTGACTCCAGTCCGATGGAAACAAAGGCCAGGGTGAAGAACCATCCCCTGAGGCTTCTGGTTACATTCAGTATTTCGCCTACTTCCGTATTTCCCAGAACCGGGATTAACACAAATGAAAAAAACAGTGAAGCAAAAACAAAACCAAGGATAAACTTGGGAAATCTTCTCCAGATCTCCAGAGCTGAAGGTTTGGGGGCGTGGGCATCTTTTTCCACCCTGGTTACCCAGATAAAAGAGAGTATAAAAGCAATGATACCGATCAGTATATTTTGAATCATCTTTATTACTGCTGCCACTTCCATGGCTGTGTCTCCCAGCATACTACCCGATACCGCAACCGCGCCGGTTGCATCTATCGTTCCACCTATTAACGCGCCACCCACATACTGATCAACGTTAAATGCCTTGAGGACTAGGGGCATTAAAACCATCAGGAAAACGGTAAAGATTAGGGACAAAGAGATAGCGTAACTGATTTCCTCTTTTTTGGCTCTGGTCGCCGAACCGGCGGCGATGGCGGCAGAGACACCACAGACCGAAGTAGCCGCACTGATCGTTGCTACCAGGGACTTGCTGCCTATTTTAAACACCCTGGTCCCTATATAATACATAAACACAAGGGCGATGGGGGTAACCAGCCAGGCTACACCCAGACCCCTCACCCCTAACTCCAGGAATCGGTTAAATAATATCTCAGCTCCCATTAAAACCAATCCGGTCTTGATAAACAGCTCCGTTTTCGCTGCCTTGCTCAGCCATGCCGGTTTCCCGACGGTATTACTGATTACAAGTCCGATTATCAAAGCCCAGACCACGTTATCGAGCCCATATCCCCGAAATGTGTTCTGATTTCCCAGGATATAAGCAAGCAGCGAAAAAATAAAGATCAGGGGGAATGCCGCCAGGTATTTTTTAACATTCTCGCCGGTGGCAAAAACTGCAACAGCTGTAAGTAGGGCCATACTCAAGCCCAACAACAGTAGTTGAAATGACAACTCCCATGGCAGCAAACCGAACGCCGCAAGAGGATTTACGGACCACCGGGAAATGGATGGAATATTTTGGATCATTTTTGCCATAGCCAGGATTGCTATAAAAGAACCGAGCCAGACTGCCCACCAGTCCTCCAGCTTAAGTAAAGGTAAAAACGATTGTTTAATGCCTCTGTTCTCATCCATATTGGTCTGTAAACGAGCACTGCTTTTAGACATCCCGCTCAACCTCGCTTCTAAGTAATTTGCAGGTATATTTTAGAACTGTAAAGGTTTGGGAGCGGCCGGCATCCTTAATTCCTACTAACCCTATAGGATTAATATATCTGCTTGAAACAAAGTCTATAACAACAATTGGATCTTGTCAACTCTTTTTGTAAAATTTATTGTAAAATTTTTCTGCGAGAGGGCATGACAAAAAAATCTAAACTAAGCTAAAATAGAAAGTGACGACGAAACAAGTGAGCTATGTGGGTTAGTGCGGTCTCTGATACTTTAAAATATTTTTAAAAAATGTGCAGTGATTTTGCTTGTATCTACGTCTAATAGATATAGGGTGGAAGGGGGGCGTCGGTCATCCAGGATAAACAGTTGATTGCCAGAGTGTTAAAGGGCGATAAAAAAGCCTATCAACCTCTGGTAACTAAATACAGCAGCCTGGTATACTCAACGGCACTGCGGATTGTGGGCAACCCTGCTACGGCGGAAGATGTTTCCCAGGAAGCCTTTTGGCAGGCTTTCCGCTCCCTGAGCAGCTTTCGCTTTCAGTCTTCTTTTTCCACCTGGCTTGTACGGATAGCTGTAAACAAAGCTCTGGACTCCTGCCGGCAGGCGGAAAGTCATACCACTTTCCTGGAGGAAAATGGAGCTTCTCGCAGGGAGGATGTTTTAGGTGACGGGGGGACGCTTAACCCTGAAGAATCTGTGGTCAGACTTGAAGAGCACGCGGAACTTTATCAGAAGTTGAAAAAACTCCCCCCTGTTTACCGGAAGGCAATTGTTGAGCATTATTTTGACAGCAGGTCTTATAAAGAAATGGCCGGGGATGAGAATGTTTCCGTCAAGACTGTGGAGTCCAGAATATACAGGGCGAAAAAAATGCTTAAAAAAATGCATTGTGGAGGTGAAAGCAATGAAATATCCGTCCCAGTGCCCGTCTCATCCACATCTCA
>SKTJ01000168.1 GCA_007122565.1 Syntrophomonadaceae bacterium
CCGCCGCAATTATGGCACTGAGGGAAGGGTTGAAGGCTTTTGGATCTGGCCATTACACTGGTAGTGATCTTGCTGCTCCTTTTTTGGCCGCGCCGTGCCACAATACGCTATTACCTGCTCCTGATACCCGCAGCGTTAGCATTGTTGGTGGCTCTGATATTTGCACCTTTCCTTTTCCTTACGCCTGTCTTTTATGTGGGGTTGGCTATACTGGTGGTCGTGCTCATCTACCGTGCGCTGACAGCCGACAGGAAGGGCAGTTCCTGACGCCCTGGTTTTAACTTTCGACATTCCAACATTCCAACTGAGTTATGTTATCCTTTGATTTTAAGGGGGATGCCGGCAACTACAAGATAGACTGCATCAGCCCGGGCAGCTACCTGCTGGTTTACATTGCCCGCAATGTCACGGAAAAGACGGCCGAGATAATGCTCGGGAACAACACCCAACCCCACCTCGTTTGTTACGAGAATGGTGGTATATGAACCTTGGCTGGCTTTTTCCAGGAATATACCTGACTGTTCATAAATCTGCTCTTCCAGGGCAGATTCTGCTTTTTTGAAGGATAAATCATCCTCTTCCCTTTGTTTACCTGGATCCCAGCGGGAGTCTTCCCCCTCCAGGGATAAATCATGTGCCTCCAAACTGCGCAAAAGTAGATTACTCAACCAGACGGTAAGACAGTCTACCAGCACAATACCACATTCCGGGGGGATCGTATCAAGGGCTGCTCCCAGATCCCATGGCTCTTCCACCGTTAGCCATCTCGACGGGCGGTTACGGCGGTGCAAATCCACACGGCGGCGCATTTCCGCATCACCTGTTAGAGCTGTTGCCAGATAGATAACCGCTTTTTCAGGATACAGTGCCTCCTGCTGCAGTGTCAGTTTCTGGGCAAATGTGCTCTTTCCACTGCGCGCCCCACCTGTAACCATAATCAGTTCCATTAAGACTCCTCCTCCGTTTTTAGCATAATTAGTATATCATTTTAGGCATAATTAGAATAGACCCATCCACCAGTGTGCTATTTAACGGAATGGTATCTACTCAGATATAATTTGTACCGGGATTCAGGATACCTGTTCGAAACCGCAGTCTCAAATAAAAAGATTATCATGTTGCCTTTGCCGACCCGGCCACATTTTTTGGCTCGCTGCGCTCAGACAAGCAAAATGTGGAAACCCCGGTCCGGAAAAGCCTTTTGATCGAGCCTGAACGGTTACTCACAGGTAATCCTGAACCCCTTTGTTATGTTTCCAGAGTGCTGAGTTGTTACATGGAATGATGAAATATAACAAAGCAGAAGCAGGATTTTATATCCTGCCAAGGGAATATTTAAATATTCGGTGATTTACCCAGTATGAAGATCAGCTTTTGCTTCCTTTATCCTTTATCCCTTATCATTATTCTGACTACTGACTACTGACTACTGACTACTGACTACTGACTCCTGAATTCTGACTCCTGAACATTTCTATGTATATAGGACTGATTTAAAGGAAAAATAAGGTCAGGCTGTATGTTTTTCCCCTTCCTGTCATAAAGTTAAGTAAAGATTAAAACGGCTTGCCGTTTCCGCTAAGCCGTAGCACGACAGGGAGGAGAAAAACATGCTGAAACAAAAATATTTTTGGCTGCTGATTGTAATTTTACTGGTGTTCTGGGGAGGTTACCGCCTTCATACTGAGCGTGAACCTGCTGCCCCCCGGGATGGGCAACAGGAAGCTGTAAGGGAGCAAAGGGAGTTGGGTGGTTTGGTTGAACGGGGGGACGAGATTGTGGACTCTGAACTGAAATTAAAGTATTTTGGCCATGCCGCTTTCCTGTTAGAGGTGGGAGAGGCGCGTTTTCTTATGGACCCCTATGATCCCAACTGTGGCTATGGCAAACTGGAAGTGGATGCCGATTATATTACTGTCAGTCATGAACATATGGATCATAATTATGTTGCTGCTGCTCCCGGAGCCAAGGCTATACGGGGATTAAGCGCTGACGGGCTCGGGTGGGAAGAAGTCTCCCTCACACTTGGCGGGGTTGAAATATTTACTCTCCCCGTATATCATGACGATGCTGCCGGCAAACTGCGGGGCCGTAACGCCATATTTGTCTTTGATACAGGAGATATGCGTCTTGTCCATTTGGGGGATCTGGGACACCTCCTAAGCCCGGAACAGTTGGAGCGGCTAATGCCCGTGGATGTGCTGCTGATACCGGTTGGGGGTCATTTTACCATCGCCGGGCCGGAAGCATGGGAAATTATAGATGCTATGCAACCAGCCCTTGTGGTTCCCATGCATTACCGTACTGACGCTACTCGTAACTGGCCCATTGCTCCGTTGGAGGATTTTTTCAAAGTAATGGATGGAGAGGTAGTGCAGAAACAAAAGGATTCCAATATTACCATTAGCAGTGATACCCTGCCGCAGGAGATGGAGATCTGGATTATGAAAGCGGCATTACCAGGCCGCAACGAATAGGCATAATAGAAAGGACAACGAGGTGTTACCGCAGAAAAGGAGAGAGACTATTGTGAATCAGATGAACTTGGTTAAGAAATTATGGTCAAAGGCTTTTATCCTATTGCCGTTGCTCTTGGTGCTGATATTTATAGTTGGCTGTACACCCCAGCCCCCAGCCCCGCCGCCTGAGCCCCCTGAGCCACAGGAACAGGTTGAAGAGCCCCCGCAGCAGGCAGGGTGGGAGTCAGTTTCACTCTATTATGCTGACGAACAGAGTGACAGGCTGGTAGAGGAAAATCGTTCCCTGGCCCTTGAAGGTCGTGAACCGGCCGTTGCTGTGTTGGAAGAGCTGATCGAGGGGCCCGAATTTCCAGCTCATGGACGGACTGTGCCTGCGGATGTAAAGGTGCGGGGTGTGCAAATTGAGGGTGGCGTCGCAGCGGCTGACTTTTCCGGGGAGCTCCGTACCAGTCACTGGGGCGGGTCCACGGGGGAAATACTCACTGTTTACTCTATCGTAAATACCCTGGCGCAACTTCCCGGGGTGGAACAGGTACAAATCTTAATAGAGGGTGAAATGGTAGATACCCTGGTAGGGCACCTGGAACTTATGGAACCCTTAAGCCCCGACTGGGGCCTGGTGGCGCCTCAGGCAACGCCTTAGAAGAAGGCCAAAAGTTTGAAAGTCGCTAAATGACTGTCAAAAGTCCAAAGGTCAAACTATGCGAAACAGGACAGGCGGAACGCCATGGGGGACAGCTAATCGGACGTAGATGTTAGGCTAAAGCGAACTCCCTTCGCTGGTGAGTCAATCTACCCTCCTGCTGAACCATAAGGCTTTGGTTGACTTGCGACTTATGACCTTTGACTGACCCTATAATTGTAATTCCTCCAGCAAATGTTCGAAGTTATCCAATTGGGTGAGCTTTCCCTGGCGCAAAAACAGAATGCGATCCGCCATCTTCAGTGTGGAGAGACGGTGGGCGATGATGATGGATGTGCGCCCGTGCATAGCACGGGCCATGCTTTGTTGTAGCATTTCTTCCGTATGTGCATCCAGATGTGCTGTGGCCTCATCCAGAATAAACACCGCCGGGTTAAAAACCAGGATCCGGGTCAGAGCAAGCAGTTGACGCTGTCCCGTTGATAATGTGAAACCCCGTTCACCCACCGGTGTGTCCAGTTTTTGTGGCAACTCCTGAATAAAGCTGTAAGAACCGGCAGACCGGGTTACTGCCTCCAGTTCATCCTTGGACAGGTTAACCGCATTGAGGGTTATATTCTCCCGCACCGTGGCATTGAATAAAAATATATCCTGCTGCACAATCCCGACCTGACGGCGCAGCTCCTGCCGGTCAAGTTCCCCGATTTCCAGTCCATCCAGCCGGATACTTCCCCGATTTGCTGTATAAAAACGGTTCAGCAGATTTACAAGGGAGGTCTTTCCGGCGCCTGTTGGGCCGGCAATAGCAACCTTTTCCCCTGCTTTTATTTGCAGACTCACATCCTGCAGGACCCACTCCTCATCCTCATAGGCAAACCAAACTCTCTCAAAATCAATATCACCGCGTATTTTGTGCAGCGGTTTTTTGCCTGGCACAGTTTCCCCTTCTTTTGGCTCATCAAGCAGTTGGAATATACGTTCAGCGGAGGCGAGAGCGGATTGAAAAATGCTGAAACGTTCACTGATATCGTTAAGGGGGCGGAAGAATTGTTCTACGTAATTAATGAAGGCAAAAAGGACGCCAAAAGGGATAGCCCCGGCCAGCACGGAGGCACCACCAAACCAGAGTAGCATTGCCAGGGCGAGGGAACGTAAAAGATCCATGGCCGGGCGGAAGACTGCGAAGATTTTTAGTTCCAGCAGGTTGGCCTGGAAATGCTCTTCATTGATCCCGGCGAAGCGGTTGAAACGGTTATTTTCCTGCAAAAAGGCCTGAATGACACGGATACCTGCAATATTTTCTGCAGCAAAAGTGTTGAGACGGGCCAACTGTCTGCGCAATTCCCGAAAGGCCGGTTGGGCCTTACGCCGGTAAATAATTATGGCGACGCAAACAAGGGGGATAAAAGTGAATGTGAGCAGGGCCAGGGGTGTGTGCAGTTGCAGCATTACCACGATAATACCCGTAAGGATGAAGAGGTCGCGAAACAGATCCACAAGAAAGCCGGTGTACATTTCACTTAAGGTTTCAGCATCATTGGTGACACGTGTTATCATCCGACCTGCCGGGTTATGGTCCATATAAGAAAGGGGGAGTTCCTGCAAGTGAGCAAAAACATCACGGCGGATGTCATTAATGATACGCTGCCCCGTGCGCATGAGCAGATTGAATTGTAAGTAATATAGTGCCAGCCCGACACTGTAAACAATAAAAAAAGTTATGGCCAGGCGCGTGAGCTCTGAGAGCTCTCCCGGGCCAAGAATGTAATCGTCAATGACGATTTTTAGAATATAGGGTTGAGCCAACTGCAGGGAAGCAACCAGCATGGTAAGGATGAGGGCCAAAAGCAGTGCTCCCCGGTACGGCCGGGCATAAGCGAACATACGCCGTAGCAGACGGGGGTCAGGTTTTAACGGTTTCTCATCATGAAAATAGTGATGCCCATGCACTTGTTACAGGCCCCCTTTCCATGTGGGACGACGTGCAATATTCACAGGCTGCCCGGTGATATCCCGCCAGCGCTGCCGTATACCTAGTCTTCTTCCAGCTTCTCCTGCCAGAGCTGTTGCCGGCAAAGCCTCACATATGATTCCTCTCCCCGTTGCAACAGCTCATCGTGTGATCCTGCAGCAGCAAGCCGGCCTTTATCAAGAACGATAATCTTATCTGCCCGTTTAAGGGTCTGGACACGGTGAGAGCTAATTAAGATAGTGGTATCCTTTCCCAGGCTGCGCATATTGGCAATAATTCTTTCTTCCGTGGGCACGTCCACCGCGGAGAAAGGATCATCGAGCAGTAGAAAAGGAGGCCGGCCCAAAAGGGCCCGCGCCAGTGAAATACGCTGTTGCTGTCCCCCGGAGAGGGTTACGCCCCGCTCACCCACCTGTGCTTCATAACCGCCTGGCAGGGCCATAATCTCCTTGTGAATAGCCGCAAGGCTCGCTGCCTCCTCAATTTCATACTGGGATGCCTCCGTATGGGCGAAAGAGATATTGGCAGCAATACTGTCGGCGAAAATGAAGCCGTCCTGGGGAAGGTAGCCCAGTTTACTCCGCCATAAGTTCAGGGAAAGGTGATCCAGGGGTAAGTTGCCCAGCAGTATTTCTCCCTGCTGTGGTGTAAAAAAGCGTAGCAGAAGATAAAAAACAGTAGTTTTACCGCTGCCAATCTGCCCCGTAATCGCTGTGATTTGGCCCCGCGGTATGGTAAAGCTGAGTTCGCTTAAACTGTCAATGCGCGCTCCATCATAGCGAAAAGTAATGTTGCTAAAATGCAGATCATCCTTTGTGGATGCCGGCCACGTTTGGCATGGCTCTTTAGCAGGTTCCCCCGTTTCTTCCCGGAGCAGACTGTTGATGCGCTCCATGGAAGCACGCCCCCTTTGGGCGAAGTTGATCACCCATCCTGCTGCCATCATGGGCCAGGCCAGTAGTGTGAGGTAACCATTGAAAGCAACGAAATCACCAATGCTTATTTCCCCCTCAATCACCAACCTGCCACCGAAGATTACAACAATAATAAAGCTGATTATACCAAAAAAAAGAATAAGCGGATTATAGAATCCCCATATTTTATAGAGGCGAAAGTTGCTTTCCATATAAGCGGCAGCGGTCCTGGCAAAGCGGTTTTTCTCCACATCCTCCAGGGCAAAAGCCTTTACCAGGCGCAAGGCATTGAGGTTTTCCTGAGCTGTCTCGGTAAGCGCACCAAAAGACTCCTGAACCCCCAGGAAACGATGATAAAGGCTTTGACTCAGCTGTTGAAAGCTCACTGCCAGGAAGGGTAGGGGGATGAGGGCGAGCAGGGCGAGGCGATAATCAACCGTGGTGAACATAAAGAAAACTGCCATAGCCGTGAGGAACACCGCATCCACCAGCAGGACAATACTCAGGCCGAGGGAATTACGCACGGCGTTAATATCATTGGTGAGGTGGGCCATCAGCTCTCCCGTCTTGTTACGCAGGTAAAAAGAGGGGGGGAGTTGCTGCAGGTGCTTGAAAAGGCGGTCGCGCAAATATTTTTCCAGTATACGGGCCGCACCCATAATATAAAGGCGCCAGAGATATCGGAAAAAAGCGATGCCCACGGCAATGGCGAGGATTAGCAGCAGGGTGTGACGCAATTGTCCGATGTTAACAGGGGTGGCGAGGAGCTGGTCTGTAAAAAAACCGAGCAGGCGGGGAATAAGCATTTGCAGAAAGTCCACGGCAAGCAGCCACATTACACCTAATATATAGCGCCAACGGTGGCGGCGAAAAAAATCCAAAAGCGTTAAGTACTCTCTCATTAATGAAAGCAACTCCAGCAGGGTTATGAATTAAATTATATTCAAGCATTCAGAATGTTCATAAATGTTTCCAGCATTATTGCCGGCCTGTTGCATTTCGGAAATATCTCCTATATCAAGCTTTGACTCTAATTTCGTCCCCCGGTTTTTCCTGCCTCCTGCTCTTTATTCCTATCCCCCGTTACTGTTCTCCAGCCCTTCGCTCTCCGTTTTCGCCTGCCTCCTGAATACTGTTTTTTCTCTAAACTCCTGACTCCTGACTCCTGAATACTAAATACTGTTTTTTCTCTAAACTCCTGACTACTGATTTTTGACTATCGCTCCCTACATCTTCTCCGCCATTTCCCAGATGATCAAACCGGGTAGCAGGGCATAGTTTTCCGTGGGTAGGTAATTATTAGCTGTTGCATCGTAAAGAATATTGGCCGACGCGGGAAATTCCTCATCGCCCTGCCACAATACAAAGACCAGGGGGATGCGGGGGAAAGGGCGCATCAGCAGTGACATATCACCGAAATTGTACCGCTCTCCAGAGAGCGCAAGCCCTACCTTCATAAATTTATCCGGTTGGCCCCCGAAATAACGGAGCAAGGGTGAAATTGCCCTTTTACGGTATGGTTCTCTGTAAATATCACCCCCGGATAACTCTTTAAAAGTGATCCATTCATTACGTAGGGGAGTGCCGTCGGCCCCGGAGAGGTATTGGAGAAACATGATATGCAGATGCGGCGCCACACCGCTGCCGTCAACCATATTTTTAACTTCACCGCTGCTGTGGTTTACCAGGTAGCGGCGGTTTAAATAGGGGAGGATGTAGCTGTCCTGCTCCCGGTTATAGATGACGCCGCTGTTCAGGCAAACATGGCGGGGGTCAGCGCCGGCCAGTGCAGTGGCCGCTTGTTGACGGGCCACACCCAAATTGTATTTTTCTCTTTTTTCTTCTGTCGTTTGCTCGTTCATATTCTTCCCCCCGGTTAACATAATAAGGTTGCTTTAATCTCCATTGTGTTACCGATTTGCATGTATTTAAGTTGGTTTTAATCTCTTATTCTGACTCCTGACTACTGACTCCTGGTTCTATCATTCTGACACCTGAATACTGTCTTCTTTTATAGCTACGAATATTTTATCACAGCGGAAGGTCAATAGGCAAGAATGTGCCTTGTCAGCCCTTACCTGTTACGGCAGTTTCGCCAGGATATGCGGCGGCACATTTCCGGGATGGCGGCGGATCATTTTTTTATGGTTTGCCAGGGAGAAAAGACATTCACTGAACATCTGCAAGCGATAGTCAAAACCGCGCAAAAACCCTAGCTTTTCCTCTTTTGTGACGTGGCTGATTCCATGCAGCTCCGGCTGGGCTACCTCCAGGTCGGCCAGGGCAGCGTAGCGGGAAAGCAAGACCTCCACGCCGAAACGGGACCAGTTAAGGTCGGGGAGGATTTCCACGAAACTGCGTCGCAAACCCCGCTGGCCGTTGAGTATGGAACAGTATTGCTGGGCCAGATTGACACTTTTTTTGGAACCGGAACGGAAAAGGCCCACGCTCATGGCAATCTTTTCATGCTCAAGCAGCGGATTGAGCAGTGCGGCGATATGCTCATGCCGGAAATTGAGCAAATCTGCATCAAAAAAAAGAAAATAAGCTGCATCAGGAGCCAGTTGCAGACCGGCCTGCAGAGCAGCTCCCTTGCCCCTATTCTCTTCAAAGCGCAACAGTTCAACCGGGTATGTAGCTGCGACTTTGGCCGTATCATCGTGGGAACCATCATCAATTACGATAGTCTTCTCAACCAGGGGAGAGGAGAGGATCACCTCCAGCACAGAGGCAAGGCGGGGTGCCTCGTTGAAAGCCGGCACAAGAACCACCGTTTCTGGATTGCTCATTTCCCTATCTCTTCCTTTCAGCAATAAGTAAGGTATTTATTTTTTTTCCCTTTCTAATTGTATTTTCTACATTTAGGGCTAATTTCCTTTGCCTTACAAAAATTAAGGAGGGGCTGTTTGCACCCCTCCTTAATTTAAGGGAAATCGCACCTGTTTTGATTTTAGTTCTTGCCCCGGAGTTGCTTCATCCCAATACTGTTCATTGTTCATATCAGCTATCCTTGATTGCAATTTCCCGGGGCATTGCTTCCTCTGCCTTGGGCAGGGTGAGGATAAGAACGCCTTCTTTATAAGTAGCCTCCACCTTAGAAGAGTCAATGGAATTAGGCAAGGTAAAGCCGCGGCTGAACTTGCCTCTGGCCCGCTCCTTGAGGTAGTAGTTTTTTTCCTGAATGTCTTTATCCTCAGATATTTCACCACTAATCATTACCTTATTGTCCACAATAGTGATCTTAATATCATCTTTTTGAATACCCGGCAACTCGGCAGTGATGATAAACGACTCCTTGTTCTCCTCCATATCCACAGATGGCCTCCAGCCCATCCGCTCAGATACATTGTCGTCAAAAAGGCGTACTGTATCGTTTAAAAAACGATCCACTTCGTCTCTGATCCCCATCAACTCACTGAAAGGGCGCCTTCTCACAATATTTGCCATACTTAAACACCTCCATTTTTATTTTAAGGATTTGTTTTAACGGAAAAGCTGCGGCGCGAATTCCCTGATTTTTTCCCATAACTTCGCTTCAGCATCCTCTTCCCCTTTTTGCCGGTTTTTGCGGCCGGTTTTCCCTGTCGTATCATCCGAGTCCGCAGAAATAAGGTTCAAAATTACTTTAATTCCCGGGGGATTTACCTCCTTCTCCTGATGCAGGTAACACACAACCGCCAGCAGTTTCATATCGTTTTCCGAATAGAGTCGCGTGTTGCCGGCGGTGCGATGGGGGTTAATCAACCCTGCTTCTTCGTAGCATCGCAAAAGGCGCGGTGTTACCTTAAGCAATCTGGCGGCGATGCTGATACCGTATACTGGTTCCTGTCCACGATTGGCCAATTTCTGCACCGCCCTTTCAGAAATTATTATATTATATGACTAAAAAACTGTCAATATTAAACTAAAAAAAATATATAAATTAAACATCTTTTATATATTATATAACCAATATTGTAATATATGTAAGCAATATTTACCATTCTATCTGCCTCAGTCACAAGATAGGGGTGAGTTGTATATATTATAGTAGCTTTTGTTTAGAAAGGAGGGATGAGTTTGTCAGATAAACTGATAGTCAGGCGCAGATTGTTAAAAGTGGAAAAAGTGGTTAACGAGGTTACAGTAACAGAAGCTGTGGAATCTGAGATTAAGTTACCCTTCAAAGTGCTGAAGATCTTTGATGTAATGGCCAATCTGATGGCGGTAACTTCAAACGTACAATCCGGCGGGGTTGAGGTCAGCGGTGTTATTGACAAGCAGCTTTTTGTTGTGGATAAGGGCGACCTGGTACGCCATATTCCGGAAGAGATCCCGTTCTCTATTTTTGTTCCATTAGAGGGTGTGGAGCCGGGTATGAATGCTCAGGTAAACGTTCGCATAGGTACTGTGGACACAGACCTGGTTCGCTTTGATACGGTGCGCCAAGTAATCTTGCTTGAGATCTTTGTCAAGGTGACCGTTACCAAGCAGATTAATGTGGTGGTTGATGTGATCGGCCCCGGTGTCAGGGTAAAAAGAGAACTGTTAAAAGTAGATGCTGTAGTCGGAGAGGATCGGGTCAGGCAATCCCTTGTGGAAACGGTAACCCTGCCAATTACCGCGAAAAAGATTTTCCGTATTCTCCCCTCTGTGCGTAATGTTACGGCGGAGGTGAGGCGGGACAATGTAATCGTACGCGGAATTGTTCACAAGCAAATTTTCCTCGTTGATGAGGGGGAGCTGGTGCGCCATGCGGCAGAAGACATCCCCTTTGTTAAAACGGTGCCAATTCCCGGTGTCCGGCCAGGGCAGCAAGCCCAGGTCAACGTCGGTGTTAGCCTGCCGAGCTTCGAGCTGATTAATCCGCCGAGCCGCGAACTGCGACAGGATCTGGTCCTCGATATCTTTGTCAAAGTCACGCAAACAGTACAACTGGATGTGGTGGTGGATGTATTTGGTCCTGGTATCCGTGTGCGCAAGGAACTGCTGAAAGTGGAGAGTGTTGTGCTTGATTTGGAGCAGAAAGAGACGATACGCTCAAGGGTGACCCTTCCCATTCAGGCGATCAAGATCTTTGAGATTGATGCCTCCCTTGTCAATGTGGAAGGTGTAGCTGGTTTCGACATGGTGACGGTGAGGGGGATTTTACACAAGCAAGTCTTCTTTGTTGATCCAAGCAATCTGGTACGCCATGTAAGGGAAGACATACCGTTCCGAATCGTGAAAGACGCTCCCGGTGCCCGTCCGGGAATGAACGTACAGGTGCGGGCCTCGATCGTGGGCGAGGTTGCAGGCCGACTGATTGGGGATAAACAATTAGAACAAACGGCAGTGCTGGATCTATTCATCAAGGTAACCGAAACTGTGCAGCTAAAAGTGGTTGTGGCGGTGCGCAGGAAAAAGATAAGAATGGATGAAGCGGCAGTGGATGAAGCAATAGTGGAGGATGAAATAGCAGAAGATGAAATAATGGAAGATGAAATGATTGGCGAGATCATAGAAGAAATAGTGGAAGAAGAGGAGTAAGGCATTTAATTAAATGGTACCTGCTGCCGGCTTTTTCAGGTCGGCGGCAGGTAATATTGTCACAGGAATGGGATGGGATGTATATATTAGTACGTAAGGTTTTCTAAATTAATGGAAGGAGGGAAAAAAATGTCCGATTACAAAAAAAAGCCTGATAAAATCGAAAAAGAAAAAGTGTCAGATCTTATCGTGAAAAGAAGGTTACTTAAAGTAGATAGGGTGATCGGCGAAGATACAGTGCGGGAAACGGTTGAAGCCACCATTAAGTTACCGTTTGCCATTATCAAAATCTTCGAGATAATTGCCAGCGTCACCGATGTTGAAACGGAAGTGCAAGAAGGGGGCGTCATGGTCTCCGGGGTCATTCACAAGCAGCTCTTTGTCGTCGATAAAGGAGACGTGGTACGCCACGTGCCTGAAGATGTGACTTTTAGCGCCTTTGTGGATATTCCGGGAGTAACCAGAGGTATGGATGCCCAGGTGGATGTGCGCATCCTTACAGTGGACACTGAAGTGATCGAAGATGGCATGAAGGTACGTCAGACCGTGGTGCTGGAGATTTTCGTTAAGGTCACCGTCACCAAGCAAATCGAAGTGGTTATTGATGTTGAAGGTAAGGATATCGTTGTCAAAAAAGACCTGCTCAAAGTGGACAGTGTGGTGGGGGAGGATACGAAAGCTTTCACCCTTACACCTACCGTAACACTACCCATCACGGCCAAAAAGATCTTCAAAATCATCCCCTCAGTACGGGATGTAACGGCGGAAGTAAAAGATGGCACAGTAATCGTCCGGGGTGTTGTGCATAAGCAAGTCTTCCTCGTGGATGAAGGAGACCTGGTACGCCACGCCGCGGAAGATATCCCCTTTACCCAGGCTGTGGATATACCGGGTGCCAGGCCGAACATGGATGTGCAGGTTAGGGTTAGCGTTTCCCTGGAAGATTTTGAGCTGATCGATCCTCCCAGCCGCAGGTTGCGCCAGACCCTGGTCGTGGAAGCTTTTGTCAAAGTTACAGAAGTACTGCAGCTTGACGTTGTGGTGGATGTAAAGGGACCGGGTATCGACGTTGTTAAAAAGCTCCTCAAAGTGGAGAGTGTGGTCGTGGATGTGCGTCAGAAAGAGACGCTCAAATCCACGGTTACACTGCCACAGAAGCCCACCAAAATTCTGGAAGTCGTGGCCTCTATTGTAAACCTGCAGGCGGAGGCCCGCACCGACCAGGTGGTGGTGAAGGGTATCCTGCACAAGCAGATCTTCTTTGTGGATGCGGCCGGTGACCTGTTGCGTCACTTCCGGGAAGATGTACCCTTTACCTTCGTGAAGAGAGCCCCTGGTGCACGCCCCGGTATGAACGTGCAGGTGCGTGCCAGCATTGTGGGCGAGATCAGAACCAAACTGGACGGCAAAGAACTGGAGCAGATCGCCGTAATTGATATCTTTGCCAAGGTTACGCGTACGGTGCAGCTTGAAGTTGTTGTGGATGTAAAAAGAGATAAGGTTCTGCCCGAACCGCCGGTAAAGCCGCCAGTGAAGGAGTATGTGGTAAAGAAAGGCGATACGCTATTCTTAATTGCCAAGAAGTTCGGAGTTACACTGGATGCCCTGATTGCGGCCAACCCGCAGATTAAGGATCCAAACAGGATTTACCCGGGAGATGTCATCAATATCCCAGGCAAATATTAAAAAGTAATCCCATCCTGAAGAAGCAGGGGGTCGGCCAAAAGGCTGGCCCCCTGCTGTTGTTAATAGCATTAGTATAGCATTAATTACCATTCCCTAGCATAAGGAGCAAATAAACATGGGGACGACAGGGTGGGCTTCTAAGGTTGACATAAATAGGAAAGGAAGGAAAAGGGCTGGGGAGAAGGGGTCTTAGCCAGTTTGAGTAAGAAATGTAATAAGATTATAATATTAACACAGATTGACATTTATGTAAGAAAGGAGGACATACATATATGTCCAAGAGCAAACGTTTTATGGTTATCTTCTCCGTTTTATGCCTGCTTCTCGTACCGGCTACGTCCTATGCCTGTTACAATGGGCAGAAAACAGGGACAAGCCTGCAGCAAAAATTAGTTCCCGTAAGTTTGCAGCTGGGTGCCAATAATAATACGCAGAGATGGGTGGCAGTCCCTGGAACTAACAGATTGCAGCGTGTTAGTGTCTCCTACCGTTTTCAACTGAATCCCTACACTTTTAAGCCGTCTGAACCTGTACCGTTGACACCTGTAGACCCGCCTGCAGATGATCCACCAACCCCGCCTGCAGATGATCCGCCTGCGGATGATCCACCGGCAACACCGCCACCCACCCCACAACCACCCCCTGCACCTCCGGCCTCCCCGCCTGCACAAAATCAAATAAGTGCCGAGGAGCAACAGATGTGGCAACTGGTAAATGGGGAAAGGACAAGCAGGGGGCTTGCACCGCTGCAAATTCACGAAGAGCTGACCGAAGTGGCACGCCTGAAAAGCCAGGATATGATTACTCACAATTATTTCGCCCATCAATCACCCACTTACGGCTCACCCTTCAATATGATGCAACAGTTTGGCATAAGCTATCGCTTTGCCGGGGAGAATTTAGCAGGATCGTCCACGGTTGAACGGGCCCATACGGCTCTTATGAACAGCCCGGGACATCGGGCCAATATTCTAAATGCTAACTATACCCACATCGGCATCGGTATTGTAGATGGGGGCAGGTACGGCAAGATGTTCACCCAAATGTTTATCGGAGTCAACTAAGCGGCGAATTATTTCGCTCGATGATTAGCCTATTTCTCCCGCGGCATGCAGATAATCTCTTTAACCACCGTTTCAAAAAAATGGTTGGAATGGGCGGGGAGCACTGCGCAGGCCGTATCAGCTCCCCGCCCGCTACCGGCCACTGCCACAATTTCCTCTCCGTAGGGGATGAGCCCGGCATCAAGGGCCATGCCACAGATTTCCACACAGACTTTTACCCCCTGTCCAAACATACGCAGGGAAGCGGCAATAATTTCTGCCGGATAAATGCCTCCCCATTGCAGACGCAGTGCCCGGTCCACTCCTGCCAGCAGGTGCGTGGTGGTGAGGACGTGAGCTCCCCGCTCCTGTAGTTGCTGCCTTATCGCCGGATCCAGTTCGTTTTCCCCCGGATTTTTAAATCCGGAATGGTGGGTAACACAAATTACTTTAAAACCCTTTTCCAAAAATAATGCTGCAGTACTTCCACTGTTGGAGGCAACGACAATATTTTTTATTCCGAGCTGTTCAGCCCGTTGCATTGCAGCCTCCGCGGTAGCCTCCGTGTTATGTGTTCCTTTTTTTTCCCACAACAAAATTAGTCACTCCTTCCTTTTTGTATCCTCTTTTTCCTTCATTTTACATGAAAAAACGGGGTGAAACAATCAGTGTCATTGACATGCACCTACTTTATTGCTATGATAGGAAAAAGTTTTTTGGTTGTTGCCGCACAGGAGGTGCTTTGATTTGGAAGGACGGTTTGTAAAAGAAGGAATTACTTTTGATGATGTCCTTTTGATGCCGGCAAGATCACGTGTCCTGCCTAAGGATGCGGACATTACTACGAAGCTAACTGCCGCGATCCGGTTAAATACACCAATTATGAGTGCGGGAATGGATACGGTAACGGAGGGACGCATGGCCATCGCTCTGGCCCGCGAAGGTGGTATCGGCGTAATTCATCGCAATATGCCTTTGGAGCGCCAGGCGGAAGAGGTGGACAAAACAAAGCGTTCGGAGCATGGTGTTATTACCAATCCCTTCCATCTTTCACCCATGCATACAATCAGCGATGCTGCTGCTCTGATGGAGCGTTACCGTATTTCCGGTGTTCCCGTAACGGAAAAGGGAAAGCTGGTTGGCATTATTACCAACCGGGATCTCCGTTTTGAAAGGGATTACAGTCGCCTGCTGCGTGACGCCATGACAAAGGAGAACCTGATCACAGCCCCGGAGGGGACTACCCTGCAAGAGGCGGAGGAGACTCTGGCCAAATATAAGATCGAGAAACTGCCGATTGTGGATAAGGATTTTTATTTAAAAGGTCTGATCACGATTAAGGATATTGAGAAGACCATTGCTTATCCCCGGGCGGCCAAGGATAATAATGGGCGGCTGCTGGTTGCGGCGGCCGTGGGCGTGGGAAAGGACAGCGTGGCCAGGACGGGTGCCCTGCTTGAGGCGGGAGCTGATGCTCTTGTCGTGGATACGGCGCACGGCCATGCGGAAATGGTTATTCAGATTGTACGGGAAATGAAGCAGAAATATCCGGAGGCGAACATTATTGCCGGTAATATAGCCACTGGAGAGGCGGCAAGGGATCTTATCCGGGCAGGCGCAGATGCACTTAAAGTGGGGGTGGGCCCCGGTTCTATCTGTACGACACGCGTTATCGCCGGCATCGGAATGCCCCAGGTTAGTGCTGTCCATGACGTTGCCCAGGTGGCCCAAAGTTTCAAGATTCCTGTGATTGCCGATGGGGGAATCAAATACTCCGGTGATATAACCAAGGCTATTGCTGCCGGGGCAGACGTAGTAATGATCGGCAGCCTCTTTGCCGGAACGGAGGAAAGCCCCGGTGATATGGAGATTTACCAGGGGCGCAGTTATAAAGTATATCGTGGCATGGGCTCCATTGGGGCCATGAAAGAAGGGGGACGGGATCGTTACTTCCAGGAAGATGATCAAAAAATGGTGGCGGAAGGAATTGAAGGGCGGGTTCCCTATCGCGGCACTGTTTCCGATATAGTATTTCAGCTTGTGGGAGGGCTGCGCGCCGGAATGGGATATTGTGGCGTCACCAATATTCAGGAACTGCAGACAAAAACAAAATTTGTGCGCATTACCAGTGCGGGCCTCTTTGAAAGCCACCCTCATGACGTGCAGATTACTAAGGAGGCACCAAATTACACGCTGCGCTGAGGAAGTTCCTCATGTGCTTAGAAGTCAGGAGTCAGAATTCAGGAGTCAGTATAAAAACGGAAAAACCGACCCTTAATCATTGCAATGTGGAAGAGTATTCATGCTGACTGGTTATGGCAAATGATTTTTTATTCCGTGGAGGAACCGTTAAAGAGCGGTTCTTTTTTGTGCATTTAACCCTTGTTTTCAAAAATTAGAGTAACTACTCAGCTCCCTTGAAAATAGCTCGAAGGGGTTCAGGATTACCTGTGAGAAACCGTTCAGACTCGATCAAAAGGCTTTGCCGGACCGGGGTTTCCATCTAAGCGAAGCGAGTTTAAAATGTGGCCGGGTCGGCAAAGGCAACCCCTGTGTCTTTAACTTGAGACTGCGGTTTCGAACAGGTATCCTGAACCCCGCTGCAAATTATACCTGGGTAGTTACAAATTAGAAATGCTTACCCCCTTGTAAGAATGTTGATATATGCTGAAGGCCATCTTTTGGTTATTTTCTGAATGCTGAGTAATTACATGCTATAAGGAGTGTAGCCATCCATGAAGGGCCTTACCCAGCTTGATGCCCCCCTTTACCAGGCAGCACATAAATACCTGCAGCGGGATTACACCTCTTTGCATGTTCCCCTGCACGGCAGGGGGGCAGGGGCGCCACACCTGGCCCTTAGCGGCCTTGCCCCCCTTTTACGCTGGGACCTTACCGAGGTTGAAAATCTCGATGACCTGCATCTTCCCAGCGGCCCCTTACGCCAGGCGCAGCTGCTGGCAGCCAGGCTATTTGGTGCGGCACAGACATTCTTCCTGGTCAATGGTGTAACCGGAGGGCTGCTCGCACTTCTGTCTGCTGTGGTCCGGCCCGGTGAGAAGGTGCTGCTCAGTCGCCTTTCCCATAAGGCGGCCTTGCACGGCCTGATCCTCTGTGGAGCTGTTCCCATATACCTGCCGGTGGAACAGGAACCCCGCAGTGGCTTTCCTCTTAATGTGTCTGTAGCTGTGGTAGAAGCAGCCCTGAGGCAGCATCCTGATGCACGGCTTCTTATGATTACATCACCAACTTATTGGGGAGTAACAGCCCGGTTGGCAAAGCTGGCCCAATTATGCCGTGATCATAACGTGTTATTTGCCGTAGATGAAGCCCATGGTACACACCTGCCTTTTTATGGTGACCTGCCGCACAGCGCGGCGGCAGGAGCCGATTTCTGGCTGCACAGTGCCCATAAATCCCTGGGAGCTCTGACGCCGGGTGCTTTCCTGCATCTTGCTCCTGACCAGCCGGAGCAGCCTCTCTGTTTTTGGCTGCAGGCGTTGCAAACAAGCAGTCCCTCCTACCCGGTGATGATCTCCCTGGATCTTGCCAGGCGTCAGGCCGCCCTCGGTGGTAAAATACTTTTTCACCGCGCTCGCGTCTGGGCCCGCAGTCTGCGCCGCGCCCTGATGGATGAAGGGTTGGCGTTGCTCACAGAGGAAGCGGTTCGGGCGGCTGGTTTTGCCCTCGACCCCTGTCGTGTCACCCTAATACTGTCCCACGGTGGGGGTATTAATATGGCTAAACGATTAGCCCGAAGCTGTCACATGCAGGTGGAGATGGCCGGGAACAATTACCTGCTGGCCGTCTGTGGGCCGGCACAGCTTACTCTTCCGTCCCGGCTGCTGGCCCATGCAATGGGGCATGTTGCCCCGGAGCCCCGACGCGGCGTTACAGCTTCTGTCAGCCTTTCACCCCCATATTGCTTTGCCCGGAATGCAGCAGCAGATAATTTGGAACCTTTTGCCCTTGCTCCCGGAGAGGCTGTGGCTATGTCAGCTGTTTCACTTCCTCTGGAAGAGTGTGCTGGAAAGATATGTGCGGAAATGGTGGTAAGCGCACCACCGGGAATACCGTTACTGGCACCGGGAGAGCGCATCAGCATGGGGATGCTCACAGTACTTTTGCAACTCCGTTCCTCGAAAACCCGTTTCCAGGGTGCGGCCGATCCCACCCTGAGCTATATTAGAGTGATTCAATAAATTTGTACTTATACTTTGGCTTTTTCCCCGGGAATAATTACTTTGTGACAACAGGTGAACAAATGTGTTAAAATTAATAAAACTAAGTGTGATATTTTGAAGAGATTATTAGGTATAAGTTCTTTTAGATGAATTTGATTTAGACTGGAACAGGGGTAGCATATAAAACATGAACAAACGGGGGATAGAAAAATTAGCGGGGTTGTTTATTACTTTTGAAGGCCCCGATGGGTCGGGAAAGACGACGCAGGCCCGGCTGCTTGAGAAGCGGTTGCAGGACTGGGGTAGAAATGTACTCCTTGTGCGGGAACCGGGCGGCACCTCCATCGGCGAAACAATCCGGGAACTGCTGCTCGATCCCAGCCATACGGAGATGACCGTGGCCTGTGAGGTTTTACTTTATAGTGCGGCACGGGCTCAGCTGGTGATTGAGCAAATCAGGCCCGCCCTGACTCGGGGGGAAGTTGTTCTCAGCGATCGCTACTGGGATTCCACATTGGTTTATCAGGGTCTGGCTGGTGGTGAGGATCTGGATATTATCAAAAAGATTAACCTCTGGGCTACGGGAGATCTGGTTCCCCGCCGTACCTTTCTGCTTGATCTGGCGGCGGAGCAGGGTCTTTTACGTGTACACGGGGCAAAAGAAGGAGCACGACCAGCCGGAGGGGATCGGGTTGAGCAGAAAGAACTCCAATTCCATCACCGGGTACGGAACGGCTTTCTGGAACTGGCCTCCCGGGAGAAAGAACGGTTCTGCATCATCCCGGCAGCCAATACTCCCCAAACCATTCACGAAAGCATCTGGGAAAAAGTGGTCCCGCTTTTAGAAGATAGAAGATAGTTGGATAGAAGATAGGCAACCCGGTTTGCAGATTTTAACGATGTTAGTTTTTTCAGTTCAACGCTGGTGATGCAACCGGAACGTCTTTTGTGATTGTTACTGAAATCTTACGCTTCTCAACTATCTTCTATCCAACTATCTTCTGCATTACAAGGAGGCGTAATGCTTGGGCTTTGATTCTATCCATGGACAGCGTCTGCTCAAAGAAGCACTGCAACGTTCCCTGGCTGGCGGGGAAACGGGGCATGCTTATCTCTTTTCCGGTCCCAGCGGGAGCGGGAAGCGAACACTGGCACTGCTGTTTGCACAGGCGCTAAACTGCCGCGGGGCTGACCCTCCCTGCGCTCAGTGTCTGTCCTGCCGCAAGAGTGAAAGTGGCAATCACCCCGATCTTTTTCGTCTGGTTCCCCAGGGAGCCTCGCTTAAAATCGAACAAATGCGGGATATTAAAGAAAGCCTCTATTATTTACCCATGGAGGGGCAATATAAAATCTGTATTTTAGAGGATGCGGATCTGTTAACAGCTCCCGCAGCGAACAGCCTTTTAAAAATATTGGAGGAACCGCCGGCCCGTCTCGTCTTTATCCTGCTCACTGCCAGACCCTGGGCCCTGCTTCCCACCGTCCTTTCCCGCTGCACTCACTTTACGCTTAAGCCGCTGCAGCCGCAGGAATTGGCTGCTCTGTTGGAGCAGGGGGAAGAAATGCTGTCCGCGGAACAGGAGATTATTTTCCTCCTCTCGGGGGGAAATCCAGGACAGGCTTTGGCACTGGCGCAGCAGGGGGACTGGCGGGATAAATTTGTGGAAGCGCGGGCCTTGCTGCACACGGTGGAGCATGGTTCCGCAGAAGGAATCTTCCCGTTGGCGGAGGATTTAAGCACCCGTACCGACTTGCCTGCACTGCTGGAAATAGTATTATTTATCTGCCGGGACCGTTTGATGCATACGCTGGAAGGGTGTGCCGGAGCGGCCATGTTAAAAGAAAGGGAAGAACCGTGTAGCGCAACTAATATAAGTGACCCCAACCTGCTTGCACTTTTTCAGGAAAGAATATGTAATGCCCTGTTGCAACTGCAGGGTGAACTGCGGGGGAGCGTCAACCGGCGCCTCGCCCTGGAAGTTTTGTTCTTGCAGATGAGAGGAGCGATTTAATATGCAAAAAGTAGTAGGAGTCCGTTTTCGCCGTGCCGGTAAGATTTATTATTTTGACCCGGGAAACCTTGAACTTTCAGCCGCCCAGGATGTAATCGTGGAAACAAGCCGCGGACTGGAATTTGGCGAGATTGTACAGGAGATTAAAGAAGTGGGCGATACGGAGATCGTGCCGCCCCTGCGTCTGGTGCGCCGTATTGCCACAGAAGGAGATTACCGGCAGATGGAGGGAAACAGGGAAAAGGAAAAAGAGGCTGCCAGGGTCTGCCAGGAAAAGATCGAGAAACACAAGTTAGAGATGAAGCTGGTGGATGTGGAGTACACTTTTGATCATAATAAAATAATCTTCTATTTTACGGCCGAAGGGCGGGTGGATTTTCGTGAATTGGTGCGGGATTTGGCTGCTGTATTCCGCACGCGGATCGAATTACGTCAAATTGGAGTGCGTGATGAGGCCAAAATTGTGGGTGGCCTGGGACCCTGTGGCCGCTCTCTTTGCTGTGCTACCTTCCTCGGTGATTTCGGTTCTGTATCTATTCGCATGGCCAAGGAACAAAACCTCTCCCTTAACCCCACGAAAATTTCCGGTATCTGCGGTCGCCTCATGTGTTGTCTGCGCTATGAGGCGGATCACTATGAATGTACCAGAAGATGTTGCCCTTCTCCCGGAGATCAGGTTACAACACCCCATGGTGATGGGAAAGTGCTGAGCCTCAATGTTTTGAAGGAAACAGTGATGGTGGGGCTGCATGAAAATGGGCAACGTGAAGAGGTTCCCGTAAAAGAAGTAAAAGGGATGAAGAAAAAAGCAGAGCAGGAAAAGGAGCCGGATCAGAAAGGCAGGCGGAATAATGGAGGGAATAAGCAGGAAAAAGGGCGATAACGTCGGCACCGGGATGTTTTTCTTCTGTGCCTCTCCCATTGGAAACCTGCAGGATATCACCTTACGCGTCCTCGAATGTTTAAAAACGGTGGATTATATCGCCGTGGAGAATGGGGCCCGCTCCCGTAAGCTCCTGAGCCACTATGGTATCCATGCCCCTCTCCTCTCATACCGGGAGGCCGGCCGAGAAAAAAAGGAGCAGCGCATCATTGAACACCTGCAGGAGGGAGCTTCCATCGCCTTGCTCAGTGATGCGGGGATGCCGGCCATCTCCGATCCGGGCAGCTCTCTGGCACGCCGTCTTCACGAAAACCATATCCCCTTTACCGTGCTTCCAGGCCCCTCCGCCGCCCTGGCGGCCCTGTTACTCTCCGGCTATCCGACCCGCCGTTTTGTCTTCTGGGGGTTTTTAAGCCGTCGTAAAAAAGAGCGCGTGCGGGAACTGGAGCAGGTAGGGGCGGAAAGTAAAACAGGTATTATCTACGAAACGCCCCATCGTCTGTTGGCCGCCCTGGGGGAAATGGCAGCCCTTATGCCGGAGCGGGAACTGGCTGTCTGTCGTGAACTCACCAAGCATTTTGAGGAAGTGCGCCACGGGGTTGCGCAGGCATTACAAGAACATTTTACCCAGGTAAAACCGAGGGGTGAGATTACGATTGTTGTCTCCCCCCAACCGGGAAAAGGAGAACCCTCAGAAGATCTGGCCAATATGTCACCGGCCGAAATGGAAGAACAGGTGAAAGGGAAACTCAACGAGGAGCTGCAACAGGGCAATCCGCCGTCCCGTGCGGTAAAGCATGTGGCCCGGGCTTTTCCCCTGAGCCGCAGCAAAGTATATGCTTTGTTGTTGAAAATGCAGGGCCGTAAGGACTCTTGATGGCAAAAAAATGGCAGGGTTATTATACCCTGCTTCTGTTAGTTTATTATGACATACACAAATAAAGAAGAATTATTACCATTAAAGTATATTTTTTAGCGATACAGGATTATTTCTATTCTCCCATTTTGCTTACACATTCCTGGCAGATAATTCTGCCACTGAACTGCTTGATATTGTCGGCGTTACCGCAGAATATACAAGCCGGCTCATATTTTTTAAGCACAATCTTTTCCCCATCGACATAAATCTCCAGCGCGTCTTTGACACTAATCCCGAGCGTTCGCCTTAATTCGATCGGAATAACCACTCTTCCCAATTCATCTACCTTTCTCACAATTCCTGTTGACTTCAATCCGCTCACCTCATTTTACAAATATCGACAATTATTGTCAGTGCGTATTATACCAGTAATTGCCATGAAAAGCAATACCTTTTTTGCACAAAAAAGTAAAATTACCTAAAATGTTCTTACTCCGATGTTTTTTTCCAGTTATGCCAATGATGGCCGGAATATTCGGCTTTTTCCGGTTTTTTCTTTTCCTATCCAACTATTCAACCAGCCAACTTATTTTCGCTTTTCAGAGTGGATCCCCGGCTGGCGGGGTTGTAGGAGAAGCAGCGCGAAGCGTTTTTCCTCCTTCAACTTTACCCTTGGCAATGATACGGTCACCTGATTTCAATTGTGTATTGGGGGAAGGGTTCATACCGTTCAACTTCAGTTCCACTTCAGACTCACTCAGGCCCATCAGCTCCAGGAACTCGCCCACAGTACCCAGTCCGTTAAAATCCACCCGGTCCCCATCCTTAAGGAGTGTTTCCCCATCCCCCGGTTTGCCATTAATCTGCAGGCGGGGAGGCAGGCTGATTGGTTCGCTGTTACAGTATATATAAGTTTGTTCCAGGGGGCACAGGTCCGCTGCTTTGAGCTGCAGGGGCGCTCCCATACGGGCAGGAATTATATCCACACTATCATTGTTCTTAACCGCAGTTTCCAGGGAGGCCTCCTCGCCGTTTACCAAAATGGAGGCATTTTCACCGGGGTTGCCGGGGATAATTTTCTTTTCACCGTTAAAATAAATATGCAGCGCGGGGCTGCGTCGTCCGAGCAGGTTTTTGGCACTATAACCGGCAGTAACCAGCACATTACCTACCCGGAGATTTTCTGTATCGAGCAAGCGAATTACTTTTCCGTTTACGGTAAGGTAGGAGAAGCCGAAATAATCCCGGTGCAGGGCAGACAGGGCAATGCCAAACGGTGTAACGGATTCGGGACCTTTAAGCTTCTTTCCTGAATAAGTAATTTTATGGGCAATCTCCCGCCCCCGGATGGCCACCTTTTCCGGGGAGAGACCCAGGTGTTTTGCCAGTTTTTCCCGGAGCAGAGGAGTTTGGCTTCCGCCACCGATAAAAAATACGGCACGCGGCGCTCCGCCATTATATTCGGTGATCGCTGCGGCGATGGCGGCAGCGATATTTTCCACCACCGGCTCGAGTTTCGCCACAACCGTGGCCGCGGGAAGATGGTAGCTGTTTCCGAGAATATCCTTAAAGCTTACTTGCCCCTGCGGCGATGCGGAAAGTTTGAGCTTAAGTTTTTCAGCAGTCTGGAAATCCAGCAAATATGTTTCAGCCAGTTGTTCTGTTACCTCATCGCCGGCAAGGGGCACCATGGCATAGCCGGTGACTGCTCCCTTATGTGTGATGGCAATATCGGCCGTTCCCGCCCCTACATCCACGAGGGCTAAGTTCAGGGAACGGTACTCGGGAGGGATAGTTACGAGCAAAGCAGCGATGGGCTCCAGGGTAAGGTTGTGAACGGTCAAGCCAAGTTGCTCCACCACGGTGAGCAAACTGTCGATAACCACTTGGGGCAAAAAGGTGCCCAGCACTTCGATACCCATTTTCTGGCCACGTTGTCCTACCAGGTTGGTAATGGGGTATCCGTCAAGAAAATAACCCATTGTAGTATAGCCCACGCAGTAATAAAGCTCTGGGTTCGTTTGCTCCTCCTCATTTAAAAGAAGTTCCTGTGCCTTTTCCACCGCTTCCAGTTCCAGGGAGGCGATCTCTTCCTGACGGATTTTCTGCTCGCCGGAGAGTTCCCGCTCCAAAAGATGCCGCTTCGTCTTCAGGGCACGTCCGGCAGCAGCGATAGCTACCTTCTCCAGGCTGATATTCAGACGTTTTTCCAGGGTCTTTTTTAACGCACGGGCTGTAGTTACGACACCTGCAATATTGTGGATTTGACCATCAAGCATATCCCGCTTAGGATGATAGGCGATCTCTGTTGTCAGGACACGCAGCCGTTCTCCTTCCTGGGCACAAACAAGCCCCACGATGCTGCGAGTTCCAATATCCATGGCAAAGATCAGGTGTGACGGATCAACAATCAGGTTACGCTTA
>SKTJ01000151.1 GCA_007122565.1 Syntrophomonadaceae bacterium
AATCTTCATACCGTTTAGCACCTCTTTAAAGCAAACCTAATTATATATGAGATTTAACTTTTTTGTCAAGAAATTACCAACTTTAATAAAGTTAGATAGCTGGTAGTTAGATAGTAGATAGGCAAAGATAAATACTAAAAATGCTCACCCTGCACATTCTGGATGCAGGGCAGCTATCTACAACTGCCGCAGATAATGCTTTTCCAGCTCACCGGCACTCTGCCATCCGGCCTCTAATGTGTCACCCCGTCCACGCCGTCCATACCATCTTCCTGCTGCTCACTGAAAGCGATAATGATACGGTTGGGCACACAGACAATACTCTGGTAATCTCTGCTGATCCATCCCGTATCGGAGCAGATAGCGTTGGGGCAGAGAGACCTGCCCATATCCAGTAGACGCACCCTTCCTTCGGCAACCTCCATGACGGCGGTATGCTCTCCGTCCCGACCAAAGGGAAAGGTCACCTGTTTGTCCGTACTCTCATCAAAGGATATTTCCATGACAAACTCATTGTCCACATGAACAGAAATATAACGCTGAGCCGACCCGGCATCAAGTTGTAAATTAAGCGTAAAGAGCACCAAGCTGAACACAACAATCAAAGAGGCAAACAGCTTATCATAAAAGGTTAACCTCATTATTTATCACCCTTCCTATTATCTATTATAGCTGGGAAAAGGGATAAAAACAAGAAGTCAGTATGCAGAAGTCAGAAGTCATAATAAGGGAACGAATATCCGAACCTGCGGCAGCACATTCTTGGCAGTTTTGAATTCTGAATACTTGTGAATAATTGATTCTCAACGTTTAGTAACAAGTAGCAACACTGCAGCAATTATGCAAAAAAATCCAACAAACTGCACCGTCACCAACCGCTCTCCCAGGAAAAGAGCAGCGAGGCTAAAAGCGGCCAGAGGCTCCACTGCAGCCACAATGCTGGCCCTGCCGGCTTCCAGGTATTTGATACCACCCACATAGAGCAAATAAGCCAGAAAGGTTGAAACAAACGCCAGCGCCACCAGGGACAACCCAGCTGCGGGGGTAAGGCCCTCCTGCAGCAACAACCAGGGCGGGCGTATCAATGCAAGGAATACAGCACCAATAACAATAAAATAGAAGGTAACGGTTAAATCAGAATGGTGACGCAGGGCCACTTTGCTGAAGACAGTGACCAGTGCGAACGTAAGCCCGGCACCCAGCCCCAGTCCGATCCCCCTTAAATCCAGTATCCAACGGCCAGGATCATACACTCCCGCTACCAGAACAACCCCTGCAACGGTAAGAAGCAATGCCACCACTTTGAGCGGGGTAATCATTTCTTTGAGATAAATGCGGGAAAAGAGAATAACAAAAGCGGGCGCCGTATAAAGGAGCACAACCGCCACGGAAACACCCAAAAGATTAATTGCCTGCAGATAAAACACATTAAACAAAGCCACTCCCACGAAACCAAAAAAGAGCAGCCGGGGCAACTCTGTCAAATTCAGCTGCAGGTTTGAACGATATTTAAAGAAAAGGAGCAGGAAAAAAACAAGCAGCGCCAAGCTAAGACGACCGGAAGCCACAAGCAACGGGTCAATCCCCTCTCGGAAAAGCACCGTGCCGAAAATACCTGTAGTAGCCCAACAAATCCCCCCGCCCAGGACCATGAGATAACCTTTACCTGAGTTCATATATGCTTCCACCCTGAAAATATCATTTATCTATTATAAAGCATCGCCACCAAAAGAACACCCCTGAGTTTAACATTTAAATATATAGATTATTTTTACTTTTTGTTTAAATGTATTGATAAATTTCCCCTGATATATTAAAATTAGTACTATGTTTTGCCATTTCTTTTTTAGGGAGGGAATATTTTTTGGACGCAACATTAATCTCTGACTATTTGGAACGAGCCGCTTCAGCTTCGCCACACAAAGAAGCCATAGTCTATAATGATCGCCGCCTGACCTATTCCGAGTGCCGACAGGCTGTCACAAACCTTGCCGGCAGCTTTATCAAGCTAGGCGTGAAAAAAGGGGACCGCATTGCCGTAATCATGCCCAACAGCCCGGAATACTTCTATACATACATGGCTGCATCCCTGGTGGGGGCGATTGTTGTAGGAATTAACCCCGTTTACAAAGGACCGGAGATTGCATCCATCCTAAACAGTTCTCTTCCCAGACTCTTGATCATGATCGATAAGCACCGTCAGAACGACTACCAGAGAATTATCCGTGAGCATATTTTTCCCGGAATTATCCCCCATATCATTATTCACGATACACAGGAAAAGAAAAAGTTTCTAATCCGCAATGCTCTGCGTTTCCGGGATCTGCTCAATCAGATCGAAACACAGGAGATAAAGACTCTTGAAGAAAGAAAGAAGATCCTTGATTCCGATGCTAAAGTCCTCGTTATCTATACTTCCGGTACTACCGGCCGGCCGAAAGGAGCCGCTCTGACCCATAAAAACATCATCAGTTCCACCGTCATTGAATCTGAGCAGTGGGGGCTCTGTAACACTGACCGCATCCTGCTGAGCCTGCACATGAGCCACATCGGTTCGGCGGAACTCTCAGTAGGGGCAATTCGCCATGAGGCCACGCTGGTAATGATGGATCACTTTAACCCAGTTGATGCCCTTAACCTCATTGAGACGGAAAAAATAACCTTTATCGGCCAGGTTCCCACTGCATTCGCCCTGATGCTCAATGTGGCCGACTTTGACAAATACGATATCTCCAGCCTCCGTCTCTGTATGCTGGCCGGTGCACCCCTGCTACCGGGAATTCTGGAACGGATGGCAGGCGCCAACATGGGAGAACTAAAGGTAGGCTACGGCATGGCGGAAACTGCCGGCATCGTCACTTATACGGCAAAAGATGATTTTATGGAAACACTCAGATATACGGTGGGGAAACCATCCGATCTGGTCACCATAAAAATTGTGGATGAAGAAAGGAAAGAAATGCCACCGGGGGAAATTGGCGAAATTGCTATCCGGGGCGATCGCGTGATCAAAGAATATCACGAACTTCCCGCCGAAACAGATCGTGTCATGGACAACGAAGGTTGGTTTTACACGGGTGATATGGGTGTTTTTAACGAGGCAGGTTACCTCGTCCTCAAGGGGCGTAAGGATGATATGTTTATGACCGGTGGCTTTAAAGTTTTCCCCCAGGAAGTGGAGGAAAAGCTGATGGAACACCCACAAATTCAGACTGCCGCTGTTGTAGGTGTGCCAGACGCAGTACATGGCAAGATTGGCCGCGCTTTTATCGTACCTGTTGATGGGAAAGTTTTTAAACAATCGGAACTCCTTTCCTATATGGAAAATATACTTGCCGAATTCAAAATCCCCAGGCAATTCTCTTTCCGCAAATCGATCACCCTAACACCCACAGGCAAAGTGGAAAAAAGAATCCTCCAGGAAGAAATCGCCAACGAGGGATAAGTAAGATACAAGAAGCAAGAGGCAAGAAGCAGGAGGAGAAAAAACAGAAAGAATCATGAAGCATCCTAAAGCCGGCAGCTTTCTGCCGGCTTTCTTGTTGTCCGGCACATAGATTTTTTTCGAACAGTAAAGGATAAATGCAAGAGAAAAGAGCAGGAGCCAAAAACCGTAGGGGCGGCTGCCCACAGCCGCCCGTTGATTTATCGCAATCGCAAAGCAGATCTTCGTGCCTACCCAAAGCAAGCATGAGGTATGGCTCGCTCGTAAACGTTTGTAGATATCTCTTTTTTGACTCTCCCCTCCTGCTTCTTGCTTCTTGCTTCTTGACTGAAAGGACTGATCCAAAATGTCACCTGCTACACTAGCCCTTCTGGCGGCCCTTCCTATTTTTTTTACAATCCTCACCATGGCCGTGCTCCTGTGGCCGGCTCAGCGGGCTATGCCGTTGGTGTGGGTAGTGGCCGTGGTGGTGGCTTTTTTTTTCTGGAAAATGGAACCCCTGCGTATCCTGGCTGCTTCCCTGGAAGGGGCTTTGCTGGCACTAAATATCCTGGTAATCGTTGCCGGAGCCATCCTCGTCCTCAATGTGTTGCGGGCGGGTGGCGGCCTTACCGCCATCAATAAAGGCTTCAATCATATCAGTGCCGACCGCCGTGTGCAGGTCCTAATCATTGGCTGGCTTTTCAGCTCATTTATCGAAGGAGCAGCCGGTTTCGGTACTCCGGCCGCCCTTGTTGCTCCTTTGCTTGTGGGGTTGGGCTTTCCTCCCCTTTGTGCCGTCATGGTGGCCCTCATCTGCAATAGCACTGCCGTAACCTTCGGCGCCGTGGGGACCACGATTAACGTGGGGCTCGGGACAGCACTGACAGGGTTATTACCGGCGGGACCTGAGACTGCCTCCTTTTTAAAAACGGTGGGAATCCAGGCAGCCCTGATAAACATTATCGTGGGATCCTTCATCCCCTTGCTTGCCGTTATGCTGATGACACGTATTTTCGGTAAAAAGCGATCCCTTTGGGAAGGATTTGCCGTCTGGCCACTGGCGCTCATCGGCGGCTTCGCCTTTACCATCCCCTCCTTCCTCACAGCAGTCCTGCTGGGGCCCGAACTCCCTTCTATCATGGGGGGCCTCACCGGTTTGACCTTGCTCATTTTCCTCGTCTCCCGGGGATATTTTTTGCCGGACCACAACTGGGATTTTCCCTCGCCTGGGCGCTGGGAAAAAGACTGGGGCGAAAAAAGCGAAACTCCCCCCGGAGATAAGGGAAGGATTACACTTGGACTGGCCTGGACCCCATATATTATCATCGCGGTGCTGTTGATCATCACCCGGCTGCCAGCTCTCCCCCTACGGGAGATGCTTTCTGCCGTCACCTTTGCATGGGAAAACATCCTGGGACAAGAACAGATCAGTTACCGCGTAGAGCCCCTTTACCTGCCGGGGATTATCCCCTTTGCCCTGGTCGCCGCTCTGACCCTGCTGTTGCACCGCATCAGCCTTGCAAAAGCAAAAGGGATCCTGCTGCTGACAGCACGACAACTCCTGCCTGCAGCGGTAGCACTGGCCTTTACTGTGGGAATGGTACGAATCCTCGTTAATTCTGATATAAACAATGCTGGCCTTGACAGCATGCTGCTTACCATGTCCACTTTTTCAGCATCCATTATCGGAGCAGCGTGGCCCTTTTTTGCGCCCTTCCTGGGAGCGCTGGGAGCCTTTGTCTCCGGGAGTAATACGGTTTCCAACATTCTCTTCGGCGGCTTTCAGCACGGCGTGGCAACCAACCTGGACATCTCCCGCCCCCTCGTGCTGGCCCTGCAGGCTGTGGGGGGTGCCACGGGCAACATGATCGCCGTGCATAATGTCATTGCCGTATGCACCGTAACCGGCATCCTCGGCACAGAAGGAATTATAATCCGGCGCAACCTTACCCCTGCCTTTATCTACGCCACCGCCGTAGGACTGCTGGGCCTCCTTTTTGCCTATCTTTGAAAGACTGAATTTAGATTTGCGCTTACCCCCCGAAATATGATATTTTAATAAGAAAAGGAGGCTGTTAAAATGGATAAATGGGAATGCCAGTTATGTGATTACGTATATGATCCGGAAGAAGGAGATAAAGAAAGTGGGATTGCCCCAGGCACACCCTTTGAGGACCTGCCCGATGACTGGGTATGCCCGATCTGTTTCGTAGGTAAGGACGAATTTAAAAAACAGTAGTAACAACTCAGCACTCTTAAAAATAGCACAAAGGGGTTCAGGATTACCTGTGAGTAACCGTTCGGGCTCGATCAAAAGGCTTTGCCGGACCGGGGTTTCCACATGCTACGTGTTTGAGCGCAGCGAGTTTAGCATGTGAGCCGGGTCGTCAAAGGCAACCCCTGTATCTTTAAACTTGAGACTGCGGTTTCGAACAGGTATCCTGAACCCCGCTGCAAATTATATATACTCCATTATTTATTTCGTGATACACGGGGAGCATGGCAACTTAGCGGTTGACGGAAAAGCTTGTTTCATGGTAATCTTAAAATAAAATTGAAATCAATGAGGGGAAGAGTAATCCTGTAGATGCTTTGCAGAGAGCCGCCAACCGGTGTAAGGCGGTAAGCACTGCCTGATGAAAGCCGTCCCTGAGAGGGCAACAGAAGAACAGTATGTTGCCACGGTTGCTTGCCGTTATCAAGTTGGTAGCTGTGAATAAGGTGGACTCAGCTTGGGTGGGTCAATTAGGGTGGTACCGCGGGTAATCTCCCGTCCCTTGAAAGAAGGGCGGGGGTTTTTTATTGGTGGGACTCTATTCCACCACGCAACAAATTTGTCCGGCTTACCGATACCCCGGCGAATCCATATCCGCCGAACCACTATTTGGGAAATAGAGTAAATCTGCGGGCGCTGTGGGCAGCCGCCCCTACAATAACACCACCCGCAGGCTCGGCTTGGTTTTTGACTTTCGACTTTATACTTTTGACATTTGACTATCTGATATGAAGGAGCTGATCGTAATGGAAGATCTTAAAATTAATCTTTTACACGCTTTGGAACAAAATAATCGCATTTCAACCAAAGCCCTGGCTACAATGTTTAATATGGCAGAAGCAGAAATACAAAACATCATCAAAGAGCTGGAAGATGTGAAGGTTATTCTGGGCTATGTGACGCTGATTGACTGGGAAAAAACAGGCCATAACGACAAAGTGACCGCCATGATCGATGTACAGGTAACGCCCCAGCGAGACGTTGGCTTTGATGTGATCGCGGAAAGAATCTCCCGTTTTCCGGAAGTAAAAAGCGTATACCTCATGTCGGGAGGCTATGACCTTTCAGTTATGGTGGAGGGCACCTCCCTGAGGCAGGTGGCCTCATTCGTATCGGAAAAACTGGCCACCCTGGAAAATGTGCAAAGCACCGCAACTCATTTTGTATTAAAAAAGTATAAGCAAAACGGCATAATTTTCGATGATGACAAAAAGGATCACAGATTGGTGGTCAGTCCATGAGACGCTCATTTGTTAAAAAAAGCATGGCTGAGCTCCCTTCCTCCGGAATCAGGAAGTTTTTTGATATGGCCAGTTCCATACGGGGGGTTATCTCACTAGGTGTGGGAGAACCTGATTTTGTAACGCCCTGGCACATCCGGGAAGCCAGTGTCTATGCTTTGGAAAAAGGTTATACAAACTATACTGCCAATAGTGGTTTGGCGGAACTGCGTAAAGAGATAGGCCGCCACCTCCTGCAAAAATACCAGGTCGAATACAATTATGACAAAGAAATTATTGTGACTGTGGGCGCCAGTGAAGCCATTGACCTGGCCTTACGCTCAGTAATTGATCCGGGGGATGAGGTGATTATCCCCGAGCCCTGTTTTGTTTCATATAAGCCCTGTACCGCCATGGCCGGAGGAGTTTTTAAAACAATCCCCACCCGGGAAGGGGAACATTTCAAATTAATGCCGCAAGACCTGGAAAAAGCAATTACGCCCCGCAGCAAAGTACTACTCCTGAGCTATCCCAACAATCCCACCGGCGCGACCATGACCGGCAAAGAATTGGCGCAGATCGGCCGCATTGCACAGCAGCATGACCTGCTGGTGATCGCCGATGAAATCTACAGCGAGCTTACCTTTAACGGGGAACATGTTTCTTTTGCCTCGCTGCCGGGCATGCAGGAACGGACAATCCTGATTAACGGTTTTTCCAAGTCTTTTGCCATGACAGGCTGGCGCATCGGCTATGCGGCAGCACCTGCAGATATAACCGCGGCCATGTTGAAAATACATCAGTATACGGTCATGTGCGCCCCCATCATGGGTCAGATGGCTGCTCTTGAAGCCCTGAAAAACGGCAACGGCGAAGTAAAAAAAATGGCTGACCAATATGATCAGCGGCGCAATTTAATTGTAAATGGGCTGCGGCAAATGGGGCTTTCCTGCTTTGAACCAAACGGTGCCTTTTATGCTTTTCCCTCAATTAAGAAAACGGGGATGAGCTCCGGGGAATTTTGTGAAAAGCTCCTGCAGGAAGAAAAAGTGGCTGTGGTTCCCGGGAGTACGTTTGGCCGGTGCGGTGAAGGTTATATCCGCTGTTCATACGCCTCATCCGTGGAGCAGATCAGCGAAGCCCTGGAGCGGATGGATAGATTCATGCAGCGCCACGCCAAGGCGGGTGTAACCACGTCCAGCCTGTCAGCTTCACCGTACCCTGGATAAACCAGTAGATAGCAGGTAGCTGGTAGCAGGTAGAAAAAGCAAGGCACCTAATTTAAAACCACTTGCTGTGCAGACCCACATGTCACTGTCCCAGTGACACCATCAGACATATAGCATATTCCGCGGGCGGACAGGGTCGTCCGCCCCTACAAGACCTTATTAGTTTTCCGGGGGTCGACGAACAGGCTGAAGATACTGTTTGTGCGGATATCAACGA
>SKTJ01000240.1 GCA_007122565.1 Syntrophomonadaceae bacterium
ATTACGACTTAGAAAATCTTAAAGAGATATATTTGTCAGGCGATGGTGGTCATTGGATCCGGGCTGGTCAGGATTACATACCTGGAGCAATTTTTATCCTGGATAAATTCCATTTGGCCAGGTCTATACTTAGAGCTACAGCCCATGCCCCGGAGCTCAAACGTAAGATTTACAAAGATATCCGTCTTCTTAACAAACAGGGTGTGATGAGTCATTTTCATGAAGCCTTAAACCTTGCCCAAGAAGAACCCAGGCAAAAGCGGATTATCCAAACCATCACCTATATTAAAAACAACTGGGAGGGGATCGAAGCAGCGGTTAAACATCCACATGTAAGCTGTAGTGCCGAAGGTCATGTCAGCCATGTCTTGGCTTCCCGGATGAGTAGTCGTCCAATGGCATGGAGTGTTCAAGGTGCCGAGAACATGGCTTCCATGCGTGCTGTTCAAGCAAACAATGAATCAGTGAGTGAACACTATCTGGCAGCATGTTCTGGAAAATTACCGTTGATTGTTGAGTTGAAAGAAGAGATCAAAAAAACATTAAAGCATATTAGCAAAAAGAGACTCGGTCAAGAAAACATCAATAACGTTCCTATTTTTCAAGGTGTTAGCAGTTATACCAGAACAGCATTAAAGGGAATTAATGGGAAAGCTGTTGTTTAAGTATGAAGATATGGGGTTTCCTCAAAAAAACCTACAGTGGCTTGACACGATCCTGTCATTTTGCAATCTGGACATGCTTCCAGTGTTGTTATATAATGTAAAAAGTAATCTTCTTACTACTAACAACGCTCCAGCTCATACCGCCCAACCACCAAAACGAAAAGAGTGATTGTTTGACAGATAAAGAAATTCCTTTTGAAGAGATTTGCAAGCGGGATGGCCGGATTGTTCCCTTTGAGATAAGCAAGATCACACAAGCTATATTTGCAGCGGCCCGTGCGGTGGGAGGTGAGGATTACTCCCTGGCGGAGCAAATCACCGACGAGGTAATTAATTTTCTGGCCACCCGGAAACTTCCCGGAGTTATCCCCGCCGTGGAGGAAATACAGGACGTTGTGGAGAAGGTGCTCATTGAAAGAGGCCATGCGCGCACAGCAAAAGCCTATATCCTCCACCGTGCCGGCAGAACACGTATCCGTGAAGCCCGTTCAGAGTTAATGGATGTGGTTAAAGACATCCTGCTGGAGGACCGTAACGGGAAGGAAGGGGAAAAAGTCAGACATTCTCCGGCGGAGAAAATGCATCATATTGCCCTTGCCGCCAGTCAGAAGTACTACCTGGACAACCTGCTACCACCGGAAATTGCTGAAGCTCATATCCAGGGCAGTGTCCATATACATCAGCTGGGTTACTACAGCAAAACACTTGATTCGCTGCAACTAGACCTCTACCCCCTGCTGCGTAGGGGCTATGGCAATGCCGAAAGAATAGCATCCCGGGACCTCTTGGAAACAATGCGAAGAATGGTGTTAATTTTACAGCGTAGCCACAACGATCTTGCCGGTGAACTGGCCCTCCCTGCTTTTGATAAGGTTATGGGAAAATTGCTGCGCAGTGACGGGAGGAAACCGGTTGGTATGCCAGCCGACACACTTAAAGTCTTTATAGATTGTTTGCGCACGCTTCACGCTTGTGGAGGGAGTGCTCTTAATTGTAGTATTGCCTTTGGTCTGGATACCTCGGAAGAGGGGATGGCTGTAGCACGCATTATGCTATTGGAACTAGCCGAAAAAGCCGCGTCAAAAAGTGGGCCACGCTTCATCTTTATGCTAAAAAAAGGAATCAACATGGCAGATACAGATCCCGGTTACCCCCTTTACCGGTTAGCTTTACGGGCGTCGCTGCGCGGCGCCAATTTGGCTTTTTGCCTCACCGATCCACCGGGCGACCACATTAGTGACGAGGAACCCGGTTATTTCAGCACTGGTCTGCGTATAGGGGAAAACAGGCGTGGTGCTGCTGGAGGGACAGGTAGAGGGAATATCGCATCACTGACAATTAATCTGCCCCGTTTGGCACTCGTTTCCCGGGACGAGGAGCTGTTTTTCGTAGAGTTGGACCGGCTGCTCCGCCTGGCCGTGCGTCAGTTGCTGCACCGCTTCGAAGTGCTTACCGACTTGCAGTGTCATGATTTACCATTTGTCATGGGTGCTCATCTTTACCGGGGAAGCGAAAATCTCGCTGTGGCAGACAGCATTAAAGAACCACTGGAACAAGGACTTATGACTTTGTGTTTCTGCGGTATGCGGGAAGCGATAAGCATTTTAGGCAAAGGTCAGGATGACTTAAAAGAGGATAGCAAACGGTTGCATTTACGTATTTTGGAGCATATGGCCCGGCGCGTGGATTCTTTTGCCGCAGAGTATGAGCTGAATATCGCCCTCTGTGGCGCGGTGGATGAGAATAAAACACGGCGCTTTGTAAAGCAAGACAGGCAGGATTTCGGAGTGGTTAAAGGGGTTACGGATCGGGAATTTTATAGTAATGGTTTTCTTCTTTTTCTGGAGGACGAAGGACTGACCGATAAAATGGAGCGGGAAGGTGAACTACACCGCTACTGTACGGCCGGTTGTACAAGCAAAGCGGTTCTTTTTTCCGGCTTGGAGCCGGAGGGGATGCTTGATTTTATAGACAGGTTGTCTGCTGCTGGTATTAAATTTTTCCACCTGTCTGGCGGCACGGATCAGTTTGCCTCATGAAAAAAGAAATGATTGATACTACTAAAAATGGAATAAAATATTTTTATTATCCCCCCTGGGAAAAAAACATGCAGGTGGGGCTTGGATTTTCCTCACGCTGTGGCGGTGTGAGCGAGGACCCTTACGACGAACTTAATCTCGGTTATAAATGGGGAGACAAGCACGCTGCCGTGGCAGAAAATCGCCGACGCTTTCTTGCCCTCTGGGATAAGGAAGAGCAGGACCTGGTATGTGGGGAACAGGTGCACGGGACTAAAATTACCCTGGTTAGAGAGAAGAAGGCCGGTGCATTGATTCCGGCTACGGATGGACTAATCACGACGGAACCTGACATTGTCCTCGGTGCATTCTCCGCTGATTGTTTGCTGATTTACCTCTGGGATCCGGATGCCCGGGCCATCGGTCTGGTTCATGCGGGCTGGCGGGGAACTCTGGGCGGCATTTTATATTATGCAGTGGAGGCGATGCAGCAGCGCCTGGGAGCCTGTCCTGGCAGGATTCAGGCTTTGTTTGCACCCTGTATCGGTTCCTGCTGTTATGAAATTGGGCGCGATGTGATGGCGCTGGCAGCCGGTTCTTACTGGGGTGACAAGGCAGTCTTTTATCCATCGCGAAAAAAGGGTCATGCTTTCCTTGATCTGCAAAAAACGAACCAAAACATATTAGTCTCTGCCGGCATGCAGCCAGGCAACATTGGTGCCGGGTCATTGTGCACGCATTGTAATCCCCGTCTTTTTTACTCATACCGTCGCGCCGCGGGACAGGCCACCGGAAGCCATATGGGAATAATATTTTTATCTGAAAGGTGAGTGGTGGTGGTTTTGAGGAGGAGGCCTGGTGATGAACAACTCCGCGTAATCAAAGGGGGGGAGCGTGGCCCCCGCAAAAAATGGGAAAAGGTCAGCCGCGCACCGGCAAATATCCTGATCCTAGCTATTGCCTTGTTTCTGTTGGCTCAGGTTCTGTTGGGCTGGCTTTGGGGTTCATTCAGCCGCACTGCCGGTAGGGTCGTGCCCGCCACTGCAGGCTCGGTTGATATTACCCTCATCACCGGCGGAATGCTCACTTTTGAAGAGGAACTGGTCTTTGCTCCCCAGCCCGGCTTTGTGCATTACCGGGTGAATGATGGGGAACGGGTACCGGCAGGTAAAGAACTGGCAGTGATTACGACCTTCCCGCTGGAAGAGTCTATCACGGATAACGCTGAACCAGGTGGACAGGATATGGGGGAGTACCTGCAGCGCTTCCGCAACTGGTTTCTGGATGACCGGGGTGCAGCCGATTCTTCCTCTGGGGAAATATTATTTCCCCAAAACCATCAATATGCAGTAATATCACCCCGGGCAGGAATGGTCATTTTGCAGCTAGACGGCTGGGAAACTTTTGGGCCGAAAAGTTCGTACGTCTACATGGGTGACGAAGAGTTCAATCAAACAAACCCAGACTTGCAGGCACTTTCCTCCGGGGAGCAGGTTAATCGTTTCACCCCTGTATTGCGTATAATAAATAATTACCAATGGTACTACAGTACTGTCATGCCTCCCGATCCCGGAAAGCTGATCGCAGAGGAAACCCAGGTCCAGCTCCTATTTTCCTTTGCTCCGGAACAACCGGTAAAGGCGCAAAAAGTGGAAGTCAACGAAAGGGAACAGGGAGAAATTGAGATTACCTGGCGTATCAATCAGGCGGCAGGAGATTTTTATAAACATCGCTGGAGCACAGCGGAAATTATTTATGATAGTATTGAAGGAGTGTTTATCCCTACAGAGACCATGTTGGAACAGGATGGAACCAAAGGGGTATTTAATGTGGAGCGGGGTATCGTTACTTTTCGTGAAGTGACATTGCTGGCGGAAAAAGATGATTTTCTACTGGTGGAAGGCCTCAATCCGTACGATCAAATCATTGCCAGGCCCGGCCGGGTCAAAGAAGGGCAGCGCTTTTTATGGTAAATGAAAGGAGCTATCGCTATGCTTGAGCATAATTTGCAGGAGATTAAAGAGCGCCTAGCTCGGGCGTCGGCAAAGCGGGGCATTGCTCCGGAGAAGATCACGCTGGTAGCCGTAAGTAAGACGGTGGCGGCGGAGCAGATCCAAAAGGCCTGTAATTTGGGAATCACACATTTCGGGGAAAACAGAGTGCAGGATGCCCTTCCGAAAATAGCTGCTCTGCCGCTGGGGCCCTGCTGGCATTTTATCGGTCACCTCCAGACCAACAAGATTAAGCAGGTTCTGGACAATTTTATGCTTATTCAATCGCTGGACCGCCTCAAACTGGCCCGTGCCCTGCAGCAGGAGGGGGAGAAACAAGGCCGTATGATTGATGTACTGTTGCAGGTAAATGTGGGCGGGGAAGAAAGCAAATTTGGTTTTCAAATAGAAGAAGTGGAGGGTGCCCTTGTTGCTGTCACTGCCTACCCGAATATAAATGTGCAGGGCCTCATGGCTCTTGCCCCCTTTTATGATGACCCTGAAGAGGTTAGACCCTACTTTCGAAGCCTTTACCGTATCTTCAAAGAGGTGAATATACCGGGGGTGGAGATGAAAATTCTATCAATGGGAATGACTAACGACTTCGAGGTTGCTGTGGAAGAGGGGAGTAACATGGTGCGCATCGGGACAGCTCTCTTTGGGGAACGTGCATAATAACTGCCAGTAGTCAGAATTGAGGATTCGTATAAAAAATGGAAAAACCGATCTTATCTTATCATTACACAGGTTACAAGACGGCCTGGATGGCTGATGGGGGAGAATATTTGATGTTTGCCGACCTGGTGTTGCGCAACCGCAGTTACCGGAGGTTTGATGGTAGTTTCGCCCTTAGCAGGGAGACCCTGCGGGACTTGGTGGGATTAGCAAGACTAACAGCCTCTGCATCTAACAGGCAACCTTTGAAGTTTTTTATTTCCAATGAAAAAGAAAGTAACAAACAGATCTTCTCCTGCCTCACCTGGGCTGCTCAGTTAAAAGACTGGGATGGCCCCTCCCCGCAGGAGCGACCCACGGCCTACATTATGTTACTTGGGGACAACGATATCAGCAAAAAGATTGAATGGGACCATGGGATCGCAGCCCAGACTATTTTGCTTGGGGCGGCAGAACAGGAGCTGGGTGGATGTATCTTTGCCACCGTGGATCGGGAGAGATTGCGCCGCAACTTGGCTGTTCCGGAACGCTATCGTATTCTGCTTGTTATTGCCTTGGGAAAACCGGTAGAAAAAGTAGTGATCGAAACTGCCGGAGATGATATACTATATTGGCGCGATGCAGCAGGGGTACACCATGTGCCGAAGCGCCCTTTGGAGGAAATAATCCTCAATTTCCCCACTCCACCGCCAGTTTGAATAACGTTGGCGGAGCAATAATTTTAAAATAAGGAGGAGATTGTTATTTTAGATATCAGAGGCATTGTCGCAGTATTTTTTCAGATCCTCTACTATTTAATCCTGGCCCGTATTATACTCAGTTTTTTCCCCATCAATCCTTACAGCAGCTCCCCCATTTTAATAAATGCTGTTCAATTTGTCAGGCAGGTTACGGAACCTATCCTTGCCCCTTTTCGTAGCCTGGTACCCCCAATACGTATGGGAGCAGGCTATATGGATCTTTCTCCGATCCTGGCGATCGTTGTTTTATCCATCGTCAGGAATATGTTGCTCCGTTTTCTTTAATTACATGTTGAAAACAAGAGGAAAAAACTAATAATGGATCTAAACCCGGTGGAAAAAAAATGGGCCCGTTATTTTAACGCTCTTTTAGAGAAGGTTTCTACGCAGGAGTGTGAGCAAAGTACTCCTTTTGCCGATCCCAGACAACAGGAGATTGCCCTGCAGCTTTCCCGTTCTTTTCCCGTTTGTGGAATAGTTTTTGCCGGTGGCTATCCAGGGGCGGAACGGGCAAGAATGCTGGTTTTTCCCCGCACCCGCCCGCCGCGGGAAGATAAATCCGTCACACCGCTGCTGATCAGTGGTTCATACCCGCCCGACATGCTTAATCACCGGGATTTTCTTGGGGCGATTCTCGGACTGGGTATCAAGCGGGAGATGGTGGGGGATATTATCTGCCGCGATGCAGAAACCCTGGTCTTTCTAGTCCCGGAGATGGCCGACTTTGTGGTGCAGCATTTACAGCAGGTGGGACGTTATCCTGTTAATGGGACAATTCCGGAGCAAATACCCCTATCGTTTATCCAGGGGCAAGAGCGTATCAAAGAGATCCGGGGGACGGTGGCATCCCTAAGACTGGATGCGGTGGCCGGCCTCGGGTTCGGACTATCCCGTTCCCGCATTACCCCCCTGGTCAGGGGAGAACAGGTAAAGCTTAACCATCAGGCGATCAGCCAGCCTTCCCGTCTGGTCAGAGAGGGTGATCTCATATCCCTTACGGGAAGGGGTCGTGTAGAGGTGATGGAGATACTCGGTGAAACACGGAAGGGCCGTATTTCCCTCAAGCTCCGCCGCATGCTTTAAATATGTTATAACTCCTGAATTCTGACCCCTGACTTTTGAGCAGTTACTTAAATTTGTAAATATATTCCGAGTTAAGCAGGAATAGGGGAAATGTTGTCGAAAAAGTTTGATTATAAGCAAATGCAATCCGCAGTGGGGAAGGGGGAATAGTCAATGAGTTTGACACCGATTGATATCCAGAATAAGGAATTTGCCAGAAGCTTCCGGGGCTACAACGTATATGAAGTGGATGAATTTATGGAGCAACTCTCCAAGGACTTCGAACAGGCAATAAAGGATAAAATAGGCCTGGAAGAGGAGAAAAAACAGCTCGACGACAAGCTGACTCAATACCGGAAACTTGAGGACACGCTGCATAATGCCATTATCGTAGCCCAGGAGACGGCCGAGGACGTGAAGCGTAACGCTAACAGAGAGGCGGAACTGATCCGTCGTGAAGCAGAAAAAGACGCCCAACGTGTTGTGGAAGAGGCTCGCTACAAATCCAGCCGGATTCTTGCCGAGCACGAGGATGTTTACAAACAGGCACAGATCTTCAAGCTTCGTTTCCGCTCGTTCGTGGAAGCGCAGTTGGCTTCATTGGAATTGGAAGACTGGCTTAGTTGTGAACAAGACGAAAATGGGAACGAGGAGACAGACCTGGGGTGACAGGGATTTTTACTATGCCTTGTGTGTTAAACAATATGTTTCCCCACTATATACATGCTTTTATCTAAGGAAGGTTAAAATATTTATTAAATTATATTCGTATTCTTTTATCTCTATAAATAAAGACGAAGAACGGGAGAGTAGGCGCAGTTACGAACCTTAACAGCGAGCCGGATATGGTGTAAGCCGGCAGGATGACTGCGGCGAAGATCACCCGGGAGTTTTTGCTTCCAAAATCGAGGGTTTGCTATTGTGACCCTTAGTAAGTAGAAGCAAGCGCTTGGTGGCGGCGTTACAGCCGGAAAGTGGTTGGTCCGTTTGTTTTGGACTGTACAACCGGGGTGGTACCGCGAGAAATATCTCGTCCCTGTGACGGGGTTTTTTTAATTGTAATAGGTGTTAAATTTAAAT
>SKTJ01000124.1 GCA_007122565.1 Syntrophomonadaceae bacterium
CCGCAGTCTCAAGTTAAAGATACAGGGGTTGCCTTTGCCGACCCGGCTCACATGCTTTGGCTCGCTGCGCTCAAACACGTAGCATGTGGAAACCCCGGTCCAGCAAAGCCTTTTGATCGAGCCTGAACGGTTACTCACAGGTAACCCTGAACCCCTTTGTGCTATTTTCAAGAGTGCTGAGTTGGTACCTTTAAAAAAACAAAACCGTAGACAACTAAGCAGTATTAATTTAAAGGAGGAACAGGCATGGGGAAGGATGATCAGAATTTATACAGCATCGAGGCAAGGCTGGCAGAGATGGGACTTATACTACCGGAACCGGTACAGGTTCCCCCGGATGTTAAGCTTCCCTTTGCCATGGTCAGGGTGCTGGGAACACGGGCGATCGTATCCGGGCACGGTCCCCAAAACCCCGACGGCACTTTGGCCGGCCCTTTTGGCAAAGTTGGCGGGTCAGTGACCGTTGAAGAGGCTTACCGGTCCGCACGGCTAGTGGCCCTTTCCATCCTTGGGAGCCTCAAACGTGAACTGGGCAGTCTGGACCGGGTGAACAATTGGGTAAAAGTACTGGGTATGGTAAATTCGGCACCTGATTTCCAGCAGCAACCTGCCGTAATCAATGGCTTTTCCGATCTGATTCTGGAATTATACGGAGCGGAAAGGGGTCGCCATGCCCGTTCCGCTGTAGGCATGGCAGAACTTCCCTTCAATATCCCCGTGGAAATAGAGGCCGAAGTGGAAATAGGTAACATAACTTAATTATTCATTTTCGAGACAGACCGACATGCCGCCCCCTGCGGTGGCAGCACCATCAGAAAACAAAAATAGCCGGAATGCTTGGCTTTCAAAGGTTTATCTTTTCCTATCCAACTGTTCAACTGTCCAACTTTCCAACTTGTTTTAGCATTTTCATGACAGTATTTGTAGTTTTTCTATATTGACATGCAACAGGTTTCCTGTTAAAATAAAGCGATTACTAAGCGGTGGCAAAAACACCTTTAAACCGGTCCGGAGAGACTGGTAAGGAGTTTAGAGTACACTGGCATTAATAGTGACTGTAACCTCCTGGGTGAAGCTGCCCGTGGAGGTTTTTTTGTGGAAAAGGAGGTAACACAATGACAGCCAGACTTATTCTGGAGGACGGTACCCTTTTCGAAGGAAGTTCCTGCGGCACTGACGGAGAAGCGTGGGGAGAGGTTGTCTTCAACACCAGCATGACCGGATACCAGGAAATCATCACAGACCCCTCCTATTGTGGTCAGATTGTGACCATGACCTTTCCCCTCATCGGGAACTACGGCATCAATGATGAAGATTTTGAATCACGCAGCCCCTTTTTAAGGGGTTTAATTATGCGCGAATGCTGCCAGCTTCCCAGCAACTGGCGCTCACGCATGAGCCTGCCCGAATACCTGAAACAGAACAATATTGTGGCTATGGAGGGTATGGACACACGGGCTCTCACCAGGTTGATCCGGGAAAAGGGAGCCATGCGGGGGCTCATTACCACCGAAGCAACACCTGTGCCGGAACTGCTTGACCGGGTGCAAAATACCCCCACCATCTCTGAGATGGATCTCGTTTCCAGCGTGACAATTCCTGAACCTTATACCTTAGAAAATGACGGCCCCCACATCGTCATTCTAGACCTGGGCCTGAAACTATCCATCGCCCGTTCCATGCACAAAACAGGCTGCCGTATCACGGTGGTTCCCGCCAATATGGAAGCAGCGGATATTCTGGCGTTAAAGCCCCATGCCCTCGTCCTTTCAAACGGCCCGGGAGACCCTAAGGCGGCCACGGGGACAATCAAGACAATTTCTAAGCTAATCGGACAATTACCCATCCTCGGGATCTGCCTTGGACACCAGTTAATCGCCCTGGCAATGGGTGGGAAAGCCTATAAACTGAAATTCGGTCATCGGGGGAGCAACCATCCGGTCAAGGATCTGCTGCGCAACAAGATTTATATCACCTCGCAGAACCACGGTTTTTCCATAGACGAGGATTCCCTGCCGGCAGAACTGGCGGTAACACATCGCAACGTCAATGATGAAACAGTGGAAGGTTTTGCGAATAAGCAGTTAAAAGTACTCTCCATTCAGTATCACCCCGAAGCTTTTCCCGGCCCCACCGATTCCCATTACCTATTCGATGATTTCTTTGCTTACATTGCATAAGGGAAGCTTAAAACTGAAAGGAGGCTCATTTTATGCCCGCAAAAAAAGGGATTAAGAAAGTGATGGTCATCGGGTCAGGCCCCATCGTCATCGGGCAAGCTGCCGAATTTGATTATGCCGGTTCCCAGGCCTGTCGCGGCCTCAAAGAAGAGGGGATCGAGGTCGTCCTTGTGAACAGCAACCCGGCCACCATCATGACCGACGCAAATATGGCCGAGCACGTCTACCTGGAACCGCTGACCCCGGAGTTTGTGACGCGTATTCTGGAACGGGAAAAGCCCGACGGTATTTTACCCGGTCTGGGTGGCCAGGTGGGGCTGAACATAGTGAAAGAAATTGCCCAGCAAGGTGTTCTGGAGCGGTTGGGCGTGGCATTGCTCGGCACTCCCATCGATGCAATCGAAAAGGCGGAAGACCGGGAGAAATTTAAACAGATGCTGGAAGATATCAATGAACCTGCCCCGCCGAGCGGCATCTGTTCCACGATGGAAGAGGCCTTGCAGTTGGGGGAAAGCATTGGCTACCCTGTAATCGTCCGCCCTGCCTATACCCTGGGCGGTTCAGGCGGCGGGATCGTACAGGATCCGCAACAAATGCGCGATGTGGTGGCCCGGGGCCTCAAGTACAGCATTATCACCCAGGTGCTCATTGAAAAATGTGTTTCCGGGTGGAAAGAGATTGAATTCGAGGTAATGCGGGATTCCGCCGACAACTGTATCACCATCTGCAGTATGGAAAATATAGATCCCATGGGTGTGCATACAGGGGACAGTATCGTGGTTGCACCTGCACTTACTCTTACTGACCAGGAGTTCCAGATGCTGCGCACCGCATCACTGAAAATTATCCGCGCGCTCGGCATCGAGGGGGGTTGCAATGTCCAGTTTGCCATGGATACACAAAGCTTCGATTATTACGTAATCGAAGTTAATCCCCGTGTCAGCCGTTCCAGCGCCCTCGCCTCCAAAGCCACCGGTTATCCCATCGCCAAGGTAACCAGCAAAATTGCCATCGGGCTACATTTGGACGAAATCAGGAATGCGGTTACGGGTAAAACCTGGTCCTGCTTTGAGCCAACCATTGATTACTGCGTCGTCAAATTTCCCCGCTGGCCCTTCGACAAATTTGCCAAGGCGGATCGTTCCCTGGGCACTCAGATGAAAGCCACCGGCGAGGTCATGTCCCTCGGCCGTTCCTTCGAAGAAGCCCTGCTCAAAGCCGTCCGTTCCCTGGAGATCGACCTCATCCACTTTGAATTGCCGGAGCTGCAAGGGCTCTCCGCCACCGCATTGCGCAGTGAACTGTCCAACCCCACCGATATCCGCCTCTTCGCCGTAGCCGAAGCGCTGCGCCGCGGTTTCTCGCTGGAGGAGATATACGACCTTACCCGCATTGACTTCTTCTTTCTGCACAAATTCGGGCATATCATTGCCCTGGAGCGTGAACTGGAGGAGGCTGCCCCAAATGGTGAACCGGGGCGGGAACTGCTCCGGAAAGCAAAATATTACGGCTTTGCGGATCAGACCATCGCACAGCTTATGGGCAGGGAAGAGACAGAGATCCGCGCGCTGCGCCGCAAATACGGCATCAAACCCGTTTATAAAATGGTGGATACGTGCGCCGCAGAATTCGCCGCCGCAACCCCTTACTATTACTCCACCTATGAAACGGAAAACGAGGCCATACCCTCAGACAGGAAAAAGGTGACAGTGCTCGGCTCGGGCCCCATCCGCATCGGCCAGGGTATTGAATTTGACTACTGTTCCGTCCATGCCTCCTGGGCATTGCGGGAAGAGGGTGTGGAGTCCATTATTATCAATAACAATCCGGAAACAGTGAGCACTGATTTTGACACCTCTGACCGCCTTTATTTTGAACCCCTGACACCTGAGGATGTGCTAGGCATCCTGGAATTGGAAAAACCACAGGGCGTAGTGGTACAGTTCGGCGGTCAAACCGCCATAAATTTGGCCGATGCGCTGGAAAAGGCGGCAGTGCCCATCCTCGGTACCACTGTAAAGGATATTGACGCTGCCGAAGACCGTCGCCGTTTCGATGAACTGATGGAAGACCTGGGGATCCCCCGCCCGCCCGGAGGAACTGCCTTCTCCGTAAAGCAGGCAGAGAAAATCGCCAAACGGATCGGCTATCCGGCGCTGGTACGCCCTTCTTACGTCTTGGGAGGGCGGGCCATGGAAATCGTCTACAATATCAAGGATCTGCGGGAATACATGGCCACGGCGGTTAAGGTTTCCCCCAATCACCCTGTACTCATTGACAAATACCTGAAAGGGATTGAGATGGAAGTGGACGGCATCGCTGACGGTTATGACTGTCTCATCCCCGGGATCATGGAGCATGTGGAAAAAGCGGGTGTCCATTCCGGTGACAGCCTGGCAGTTTATCCGCCGGTCAATCTTTCTCCTGCACTGCAGCAAAAGGTAGTCGATCACACCATGGCAATGGCCCGCGCCCTCAATATCAAAGGCATGTTCAACATACAGTATGTCTATCATGAAGATGAACTTTATGTGATTGAGGTCAACCCCCGTTCCAGCCGCACCGTTCCTTTCCTGAGCAAAGTTACGCAAATTCCCATGATTAATCTGGCTACCAAGATAACCCTGGGGAAAACCCTTAAAGAGCTGGGCTATACAGGAGGCCTGGTTCCGGCCCCCTCCTTCGTGAGCGTCAAGGCTCCCGTCTTCTCTTTTGCCAAACTGCTCCAGCTTGAAACTTCCCTGGGGCCGGAGATGAAATCCACCGGCGAGGTCATGGGCATCAACAACAGCCTGCCCCATGCCCTCTACAAAGCACTGCTCGCCTCCGGTTTCGACCTGCCCCCCAGCGGCACTATTCTCGTAACCGTGGCAGATAAAGACAAAGAAGAAATACTGCCGCTCATGCAAAAACTGGCCAACCTGGGCTACCACCTCATGGCCACCCGTGGGACGGCCCTTTACCTGGAAGAAAGGGGCCTGCAGGTAGAAAGGGTAAACAAAATTCGCGAAGGGTCTCCCCATGTAGTGGACACAATTCTCTCCGGCAAAGTGGATCTGGTGATTAACACCCTTACCCGGGGCAAACTGCCAAATTCCGACGGCTTCCGCATCCGCCGCGCGTCGGTTGAATACAACGTTCCCTGCCTCACCTCCCTGGACACGGCCCTTGCCGCCGGCGAGATGCTGGAAAAACTAAAACGGGGCGAAGACACAGGCGTCCGCTCCCTACAGGAATATCTGCAACAGGAAACACCGGTAAGACAGTGAACTAAAAGAGAACAGCAAAAGCGCCGGGGCTAAGGTCGGCGCTTTTGCTATTCGAGTATTCAGAAGTCAAAAGACCAAAAGTTCAGTATTTTTACATATTTGCTGGTGCGGTAACCTGGGAATCCTTGATGCGGGAAACGATTAGAGCGCTACCCCACAAGCACAAAATTGATAAAATAATGATAAACACATAAGAACCGGTTATGTCATAGGAAAGTCCGGCAAAAAATGAACCAAAGGCTGCTCCCAAATGGTGGCTTACAAACACAAAACTATAAATCGTGCCGATGCCATGATCCTTAAACAAATGAACACACAAAGAACTTGTGGGTGCAATTGAGGCCATTTCTGTAACACCATACACGAATGCAAAAATAAACAAGGAAAGGGGCGTTTGTGCCGTTAACAGGAGAATGAAAATGAGCCCCCGGGTAATGTAAATATATGCGAGCAATTTACTGCGATCCAGCCTGTCCGACATATAACCGGTACCAATAGTACCAAAAATATTCATTACAGCAACAGTGCTAAAAACAAACGCAATAATCGTCAGGGAAAAGCCCCTTCCTTCGGCAAAAGGTATAAAATGGGAACCGATCAGGCCAACATCTGTGAAACCACAAAAAAAGTAAGGCACAGTCAATTGCCAGAAGATCCGTTGTTTAAAAACTAATAGGGGATTTAGCTTTTCCGGTCCTGCGGCGGCTGCCCCCGGTGACACTGTAGCAGGTTCCATGGCAGGTTCCGGTACCGCCTCCACTCCGGTCACGCCGTAAGGATGCAATCCCATATCTTCAGGTTTTGACCTGACAAATATGTAACTCAGGGGAGCGAGCACAAACGTCATGCCGAGGCCCATAATCAGCATGGAAAGACGCCAATCGTAATTTGCGATTAAATACAGGGTCACCGGCACAACAATGAGATGGCCGACAGCCATTCCTGACGTAATAAAACCAAGTACCAATCCCCTTTTTTCCACAAACCAGTGTGCAACCAAAGTAGTTGCGGTCACACTGGAGGTTCCGGCAAAACCGATCGATGCAATCACGCCCATCAGAACAGTCACCTGCCAGAATTGGGTCGCCATAGCAGAAAGGAGCAGCGTAACACCGATTAATAAAATACTTAATGTTAAGATAATACGAGTTCCGTACTGGTCAATTATTTTCCCTACAATTGGTTGAAAAACAGCGAAAGATACCCAGCCCAAGGTCGAAATTAAAGCAACTGCCGTTCTGCCAATCAGAAATTCCTCTTCCCAAGTCGTAAAATAGGCGCCAAAGGAAATACGGATACCAAATGTACTGAGAGCAAAAAAAGCAAGAACGGCAACAATCCATCCATAGAAAAAAGGGGGATGCTTTTTATTCAAATATATTTCGACACCTTTCGTGAAATACTGATTGAAAAACAGTTAGATAGCAGGTAGTTAGATAGAAGATAGGAAAAAACGCGTTCACTGGTCCTGTGAAAGGTCCTGTCGCTGTTGTTCTTCTCTTTTTCTGTTTTTCGCCCGGCTCAATGCTGCCCTTCCTTTAAAGATCGCCAGGCCAATGATCAGAAGGGGTAACACAATCGGCAGGGAACCGATGGCCACGACGAAAAAGTTGGTAGTTGTCGTAAGAAAGCGGTTTGTGTTCAGGGACAGCAGTGCCGCCACCCTCTCCCCGAAACCTTCAAACTTATCTCCCACCACCATGGTGCGTACATCTTTCTCATCGAGGCGGATATCAATAGCCGAGAACTGCACCCGCTCACGTAAATATCTGAAGTTACCTGTCATTGCTTCCAGATCGCCTCGCACCCGTCCCAGTTCCCGCTCCACCTGCATAATCTCCTCGATGTTTTCCGCTTTTTCCAGCAGCTCCCGCAGGCGTTTTTCCTGGGCCGTCATGTTGGCGATACGTGCTTCCAGGTCAATATACTGCATCGTTACATCATCAGTATAAACGCGGTCATTTTTTACTTTACCGAGCTCTTTAATCTCCCCTACCAGGAAGTTAAAATGTTCTGCCGGCACTCGCAGGGATATATTACCCGCACGACGCTCCTCCCCAACGTTATAAATTTCCCTGGATGCTATATACCCGTTGGCTTGATCCGTAAGTTGCTGCAGCGCAGCGGAGGCCTCGTCAATATCGAGAACCTCCAGGTTAAGGTGGGCATTTTGGATAATATGACGCTCAACCACTGACCCGCTGCTGCTGGTAAATTCATTGCCATAAGCCTCCCCTTTTACTTCCTGGTATGCACGGTCCGCCATCGGTTCCATCGGGGCTGCCTCCGGGGCAGGAGCACTGGCAGGAACACTCCCCCGGGCCATCTCCATACCGTCGGCAGAGTCATAAGAAACACCCTGTTGTGCAGCGCAGCCTGAAATTAAAAATAACAAAAGAAACGACAAGAATAAAACTGCACTAAATAAAACAACCTCTCTCTTTTTACCCCCCATAAGATTCATCATGATCTCCCGCTCCCACCGCCCCTGGCGGTGGAAACGTCTCCCCCCTTTCAATATGACACCGGCATTACCGGCTTAACCTATAGACGTTTGAAGAAAAGATCCGGTTCCCCGGTTGCTATTCGCCAGTCCGTCTCACCGTCAAAA
>SKTJ01000125.1 GCA_007122565.1 Syntrophomonadaceae bacterium
GAATGTTTACCGGGTGATGCACGTGGAGCTGACCCGGGATGATGAAACTTAACACGGGATTAGCGGGGATTTCGTAGGGACGGCAACCCCAGACGCCCGCACAAAAAGGAGGTAAACTGCATGGCTGAACGGGTTTCGCTGCGTATGCGCTTTCGGGACAGTAACGGCCGCATTGTAAGCTTTACCGTCTCGCCGCCACTACAACCGGTGGATGTGAATGACGTTGTTGATTTGATGGACCTGATAATTAGCAGCAATGCTTTCTTCACCTATACGGAAGGTGATGTAATCGAAAAGGTGGATGCGCTGCTGATCACGGTGGCCGGGGAGACGGTTATTGAATGGTAGGAATGGAAAATTGCGGGGATGGCCCGCCACACGACGGAAGGAGGCTTTAAGTCATGGAAGCGATCAATTATGACCTGGTGGGGATGATCGCCAATCTGGGCTTTCCCATTGCCATCAGTATCTACCTACTGGTGCGCCTGGAAAACAGGATGGAGACCCTGGCGGATCGGATCAAGGAGCTGGGCGATGCGATCAAGCAGATGATGTAAAGGAAAGGCAGAAGTCAGAGGTCGGAAGTCAGCAGCCAGAATTAAAGACAGAGCGATACGGAGGGAAAATATATGTCGGAGCATGAGATTAATAATATACGGGTGGCGGCCAATTTTTTGCTGCGGGAGTTTGCTTGTAATGACGGCTCCCGCCAGGTGGTGCTGCACCGGGAGTTGCTGGAGCGGTTGCAGGCGCTGCGCGACGCTCTGGGGTGGCCGGTGATTATTAACTCGGGGTACCGTAACCCTGACCACAACGCTGCGGTGGGCGGTACTCCGAACAGCTATCACCTGCGGGGGATGGCCGCGGATATACGCGTGCCGGGGATGAGCACCCGGGAGTTGGCCAAGGCGGCCCGGCAGGCGGGGTTTCGGGGTATTATTACCTATGGGACATTTGTGCATGTGGACGTGAGGCCTTAAGAAGCCAAAAAAGAAGCAGGAGAATAGTCGTTAAACATTCCCCATACTTCTTTTTAATAGCCTCATTTGAAAAATATTTAATAGCGTATCTTAAAGTCTTATTCAAGTGTTTCTTCCCTGACCTGCTCATTTGCACTTATTGCAAGCACGATGAATGCAGAGGCAAGACCCAGGGTCAGGACATTTAACACCGTCAGGACTACATCAAACCTGCTGTACCGGTGGAATAAGTAATGAAATCCGATAAAATAGGCAACCAAACTGAAAAGAACAAGCAGGGCCCCGATTATTGGTATATCCCCTAAAACAAATGGAGCCAGAGCAATTGCCACAAACAAATAGGATAAGTTTGGCCTGTGAATCTCCGTATTGCCCAGCTTAACCGTTTCCAGGAGCTGGCCGATCATGTAAAACTGCACGATGGGAATAAACGCAATCCAAGCGTTAGGTTCTTCTTTTTTAAGTGCCATGCGGTATAACCCTATGGCCAAGGCAAGATAGAATAATATTAAAAACGCACTAAAAAACATGATCCCGGCTAATATACCTGCCAACAATGGGGCTATCCCCAATTGTCCCATAAATTCCTGAAACATATTTATTATCTGATCCATTTTATCACCCTTTTTTATATTTTAAAGCTATCGTTTAGAGTATAACTAAATATATTTAAATATAAACTCCCTCCAAGGCTGTTGGGTGCCTGGAGGGAGTTGTATTTGCTTGCGGCAGCTTAATAACGGGAGGTTACTTCATTATTTTACAGATATTGTTGGTGAAATCCACCGGGTCATTTACGGGCAGGCCTTCTATGAGAAGGGCCTGGTTGTATAACAGATCCGTATATAGTTTGAGTTTTTCCGGATCATTTTCGGCCGCTTCTTTTAATGAACTGAACACTTCATGGTTTGTGTTGATTTCCAATACCTTGTTTGCTTTTACATCTTGATTAGTGGGCAGGGTTTTTAGGATTTTCTCCATCTCAATGGAGAGTTCACCTTCACTGGAGAGGCATACGGGATGTTTTTTTAATCTTTTGGACGCCCTGACGTCACTAACCTTACCGGTCAGAAAATCTTTCATCTTTGTAAAGAGGGCCTTTTGTTTTTCATCGTCAGCGTCGGAGCTTTCTTTTTCTTCTGTTTCGATTCCCAGGTCGCCGCCTGCCACGGATTTGAATTCCTTTTCTTTATATGTGTGGAGCATTTTAATGACAAACTCATCAACATCGTCGGTGAAGTAGAGTATTTCATATCCTTTATCCGCCACGAGCTCTGTTTGGGGCAGCTTTTCTATTCTTTCGTTTGATTCCCCGGTGGCGTAATAAATATATTTTTGCTCTTCCGGCATTCTGGAAACATATTCGGCAAAAGTAACCATCTTTTTCTCCGTTGATGAATAGAAGAGGAGCAGGTCCTGCAGGTCTTCTTTGTTTCTGCCGTATTCGCCGTAGAGCCCGTATTTTAATTGCCTGCCGAACGATTTATAGAAGCCTTCATATTTCTCCCGCTCATTTTTGAGGAGGGTATCCAATTCATTTTTTATCTTGGTTTTGATGTTTTTGGCGATCAGATTGAGCTGCCGGTCGTGCTGCAGCATCTCCCGCGATATGTTGAGGGATAAATCTTCCGAGTCCACCATTCCTTTAACGAAACTAAAATAGTCGGGCAGCAGTTCTGCACACTTATTCATGATCATGACGCCGCTTGAATACAACTCCAGGCCTTTTTCGTATTCTTTTGTGTAGAAATCAAACGGGATATTTTCCGGAATAAAGAGGATTGCATTATAGCTTACCGCACCTTCAACGCTGATGTGAATATGCCTTAATGGTTTATCAAAGCCGTAGTGCTTTTCCGCGTAGAAGTTTTCATAATCCTCCTGCTTCAGTTCGTTTTTATTCCTGCGCCAGATGGGAACCATACTGTTTACGATCTGTTCCTCTGTATGTTCCTCATAATCTTTTTCACTGCCCTCTTTTAGCCTGCTTTCGGTTATGTCCATCTTGATGGGGTAACTGATAAAATCAGAGTATTTTTTAATAATGGACCTTATTCTGTACTGCTCAAGATACTCATCAAAATTTTCATCTTCCGTACTCTCTTTTAGCTTGATGATAACATCCGTGCCAAACGAATCCTTTGCAGATGGTTTGATCGTATAACCATCTACTCCCTTGGATTCCCACATGAAGGCTTCATCGCTGCCAAATGCTTTACTGATCACGGTAACAGTATCAGCTACCATAAATGCAGAATAGAAACCCACGCCAAATTGGCCGATGATCTCATGGCCGTCTTTCAGTTCATTTTCATTCTTGAATAGCATGGAACCGCTTTTGGCGATGATGCCGAGATTGTCGTCAAGCTCTTCCCTGGTCATGCCGATTCCCGTATCTGAAACTGTTAATATTCTGTTTGCTTTATCAATAGTAACTTTAATAAAGAAATTACCTTTATCAAAGCTCAAGGATTCATCTGTCAATGCTTTGTAATACATTTTGTCAATGGCATCACTGGCATTGGAAATGAGTTCTCTTAAAAATATCTCCCGCTGTGTGTAAACTGAGTTAACTAACAGATCCAGTAACCTTTTTGATTCTGCTTTAAATTGTTTCTTTGCCATGTACGTCGTCTCCCCCTTGTAGATGTAATTGAGATTATCTTCCGGTTAGCACTCTCGTTAATAGAGTGCTAACTATTATGTAACATGCTTTATTTTGTATGTCAAGTCTGATTATGTAATTTTTATGTTTACTCAGGTAATCCTGAACCCCTTTGTGCTATTTTCGAGTGCTGAGTTGTTACTTTTCATATTTTTATCGCACCCTGGGGACAGATCTCCTGGCAGCAGTAACAGCGCAGGCATTTTTTGTAATCGATGGTGACCTTTTTCTCCCGGCTGCCTGCCACAACCTGCATAACCTCTGCCGGGCAGTGCTTAAGACAGGTTCCACATTGATTGCACTCCTCAGAGACCAGGGGCCAGGCTCTTCTGCGCTGCTGCAGATGCCGCGCCAACGTGGGGGCATAGCGCCAGAGGAAGGACCAGCCGCCGATGGAAATTCCTTTATCAAAGGTGCGGCAACGCAGCGTTTCCAGCGGGCCTTTGATCTCCAGTTTGCGCAGGTCATGCCCCGGTATATTGCGGCGGGCTGCCTGATGCAGGGTGGTAACCTCATTTGTTGAAAATCCCGTAAGTTCTGCACATACTGCGTCCAGAGCCACGCCATTGGTGGAGGCCAGTAAGGCACCGAGCGGTTTGGGCCTGCCCACTCTGGGCCCGGGGCCATCCATCCCCACCACCGCATCGACGAGGGATAAACCGGGCTTGATGGCCAGGTACAGATCCAGTAAGAAATCGGCAAAGTCATGCACAATAGGGTAACGGGCGTGGTAGCGCATCTTGTCTTTATTCGCCAGGAAGCCGTAGCAATTTTTTACGGCCAGCGTCAGGCCTGTGAGAGAATGGGTTTTAAGCTTGCCGGCGTTGATGATAAAATCCATCTCCAGCGCCTCTTTTGCCAGGGGAAAGTTTGTGCAGGCCTTCCCTGCGGGAAAGCTCACGGTTTTCGCCTGCAGAAAGGGCAACAGGGATGCTCCCGTTTCCTCAACTACCGCCATGATGCCCGCAGCAGCAGCAACCTTCTTTAGTGTCCCGCCCATGGGGCTGTCGCCCACAAAAACCTGTGCGCCTGTCTCCTGGGCCGCTAAGATCAGCCCTTTGATCACCGCCGGATGAGTGGTCACCACCTTCTCCGGTGCAGCTGCGGTGAGCAGGTTAGGTTTGATCAGCACGCGGGACCCGGGGCCCATAAAATGCTCCAGCCCGCCGAAAGGCTCCAGCATTGCTGCAAGGCTTTGCCGGACAAGGGGGAAATTATAGCTTTGACAGGATGTTACTGAGACAATCTTTTCCAGATCCATGCCCTTTCCCCTCTCAAATGCCTGGGCTAAAATTGAGGTTCGGTTGCATACAACATATGTTAACCAACGTTCACGGCTCGTAAACCGGTTAGGCGGACATTTATATTACTTTCCCCATATTTTTCTATTATCCTGCCGTTAGACTGCTGGCATAAATGCTTCAGGCAGCGCATATATATTAGGTTAGGGTTTTTTGGCTGCAGGTTTAATCCTGGCTGCAGGAACACTATTCTATCTTACCAGGCCTAGCGTAAAGGTTTATTTTAATTTGTAACATAATGGATGGTGGTGTATAATACTAATGTATACATCGCTTTGCCAAGGAGGGGTAAAAAAATGAAAAGGACACAGATATATCTTCAGGAATCCCAAAAAGAAGAACTTGATAAACTGGCGGTTCAAAAAGGGAAAGCCCTTGCAGAGCTTATCAGGGAGGCTGTTGATAACTATATAACAAAAAATAAATTAAGCAAAACTGAAGATCATATCATTGAAACAAGCGGTTTATGGAAAAACAGAGAGGACATTGATTCAGGTGGATATGTAGATGGCCTGAGGAACGAGCTTACTAAACGCTTAGAGGATAATTCATAATGATTGTTTTATTTGATACAAATATTCTTATCGATCACCTAAAAGGTAAAACAGAAGCTACATCTGTTTTGCAGGATTGCATTCATAACAAAATTTTGTTGGGGTGCTCCGTAATAACTATAATTGAACTCTTAAGTGGTATGCGCCCAGGGGAAGAGAGCAAACTTGAACTATTTCTTTCAGGTTTTGAGATAATCGATGTTACAGGTAAGATAGCCAAGACGGCCGGAATTTATATGACCAAATATAGAAAAAGTCATGGCATAAACATGGCTGATGCTATCGTAGCCGCTTCAGCCAAACACACCGATGCTAAATTGTACACTTTGAATACTAAACATTATCCCATGCGGGATTTGGAAATTATTAAACCTTACTAAACCGGCACGCCACGTTATACCTCGGCTTGGGGTGCCTGTATTTCTGCTTTGTTCGCCATGTACTGCAAGAACCAAATCAAAGCTAGCATAGCCAAGCCAAGCAAATCCCATCTTAGGCCCACTTGCATCAACATTACTGAGCCCACAAACATAATGATGCGCTGCCAGTAAGGTGTTTTTCTTAAAAACCAGCCCTGCATGGCCACACCGAGGCCGATACATGAGATGATCCCCGTCACGACGGCCAGGACAATCTCTGTTACCGATCCTTTTAAAATGAGGGCGGGGCCATAGAGAAACATAAAGGGCACCAGGTAAGCGGTAATGCCCATTTTAAAAGCTTCGATGCCTGTCTCCAGGGGATTAGCCCGGGCCAGCCCGGCGGCGGCGTAGGCGGCCAGGCCCACGGGCGGCGTAATATCCGCATCCGTGCCGAAGTAAAGGATAAACAGGTGGGCTGCCAAAAGGGGTGCCCCCATCTTGACCAGGGCCGGTGCCACCAGGGTGGCCAGAATGATATATTTGGCAGTGGTGGGTACACCCATACCGAGGATCAGGGAAGCAATCACGGAGAAGAAGAGGGCGGGCAGCAGGTAGCCCCCGGAGAGTACCTCGATGATAGTGGAAAATTTTAAACCAAGGCCGGTCATGGTGACCATACCGATGATAATCCCGGCCACAGCACAGGCCGCCACCACTTCGAGGGCTTTTTTTACCCCTTCACCCAGTGTCCAGAAAAGATCGTGCAGGCCGATGCGCGTCTCTTTTCGCAGCCAACTGAGCAAAATCGTCGTAAGGGTTGCATAATATACGGCAAGGGTGGGCGAATAACCGCGAAATAACAGGACCACTAATAATATTAGAGGGACGAAGTAATAAAATCCCTTTTTCAATACATCTTTTAATTCGGGCAGATCTTCCTTGGGGAGCCCTACCAGGCCTTCCTTGAGGGAGCGGTAATGAACCATAAAGAATGAAGTGGCAAAGTATAAAAAGGCGGGAACGATGGCAGCGATTACCACGTTAATGTAGGGCATGCCAATGTATTCGGCCATCACAAAGGCAGCCGCCCCCATCACGGGAGGCAGGATTTGCCCGCCGGTGGAGGCATCGGCCTCTACCCCGGCAGCGAAGGCCGGTTTGTAGCCCACTTTTTTCATCAAGGGAATGGTGAAGGTCCCGGTGGTGACCACGTTGGCCGTGGAGCTTCCTGTGAGCGAACCGATAAAGGCACTGAACAGGATTGCTGCTTTTGCCGGCCCACCCGTATAGCGCCCCACCATGGCCAGGGAGAGGTCGCGGAAAAATATTCCCGCACCGGAACGTTCCAGCACCGCACCGAAAATAACGAACAGTAAAATAAAGCGGGAAGATACCCCGAGGGGAATACCGAAGATACCCGCATCTGTGAGGTAGAGAAAGGGAAATATGCGGAGGAAGGAGTAACCGCCATGTCTTAGCAAACCAGGCATGTAGGGCCCGAAATAGGCATAGACGAGGAAGACCACGGCTACAATGACAATGGGCCAGCCCACAGTTCGCCGGCCCGCCTCGAGGACCAGCAGCGTCATGATACAGCCCAGGACGATGTCAGTGGTGGTATAGGCGCCGGCCCGTGCCGCAATGGCGGCCCAATGCTGCCAGACATACAATCCGAGTAAGATCGTGAGGACGACGCAGGCCAAATCAAGGAGCGTCGGCCGGTTTGCCGGTGAGCGTTTCGTTGCCGGGTAGTAAAGAAAAATCAACGTCCCGGCCATCATCCAGTGTATGTTCCGGAAAAGTAAGGCAAAGGGTGCGTCAAATTGAGGTGAGGCAACAGCAAGGTGATAGAGAGCTATGCCGGTAGCCAGGGCTGCCACAACATAAAATAGTATGCCTTTAAGCTCCCGCTGTTTCCCTTCCAACGCCTCCCTGGTCAGATCATCCTTACTCTTTTCCATGATTTGTTCTAAAATACGTCGTAATTGCACTGGTTGCTCAACTCCTTTTTAAAAGATGCAACCGAATGTTAATCAGTAAAAATCCTGTACCAAGGCAACTGCAGCGGTTCGACTTTTATCAGCAAACGGGCAGCAGGGGGCGCCAAATCGGCAAGGAGGAGCGTGGTGTCAGCCACCGTTAATGTCTGGGGGACAGTTGCGGCAACCCGGATGGGCAGCGCTTCGA
>SKTJ01000250.1 GCA_007122565.1 Syntrophomonadaceae bacterium
AGGGGCGGATGACCCTGTCCGCCCGCATAAGCAGCACTCATTTGTCAGTTTTCGGATATTTCCAGGATTCATCTTTTCCTATCTACTATCCAACTACCAGCTATCTAACTGTTTATCTTTTCCTACCTGCTACCACCTACCTGCTATCTGCTATCTTAATGAAAAGGAGGTTTCTAATGATTATTTCATGGAATACTACATGGGAATGCCATCTCAAATGCAAACACTGCTACCGGGATGCCGGGGACAAGCGGGAAAATGAACTTTCCACCGCTGAGGGGAAAAAACTCTTAGCGGAAATAGCCCGGGCCGGTTTTAAAATAATAATCTTAAGCGGTGGCGAGCCGCTGCTGCGGGATGATATCTTTGAACTAACCGCCTGCGCGCGGGATCTGGGGATGCGCCCTGTCTTTGGCACCACAGGAACCACCATTACGGAAGCGGTGGCCCATAAACTCAAAGAGGCGGGGGCCCTGCGCATGGGGATCAGTCTTGACAGTGCCACTGCTCCCCTGCATGACGATTTTCGTCAGGTTCCCGGCTCTTTTGACGCTGCCATCCAGGGGATGGAGGCCTGCCGCGCAGCCGGGTTGCCGTTTCAGATCCACACGACTATCGTAGAGCAAAACTACCGGGATTTTGAAAAGATTACGGACCTCGCCGTAGAGCTTGGTGCCGCCGGACATCATATATTTTTCCTTGTCCCCACCGGCCGTGGTAAAGACATTGAAGAAGAGGCGCTCCGGGAAAAGCAATACGAAGAGGTCATGCACCGTATCCTGAGAAAGCAAAAAGATGTGGAGCTTGAACTGAAGCCCACCTGTGCACCCCAGTTCATGCGCATTGCCAAACAAATGGGCATGAACATGCGTTTTAGCCGCGGCTGCCTGGCAGGCACGGCTTACTGCTGCATCCTTCCCAACGGGGTGGTCCACCCCTGTCCCTACCTGCCTCTCCAGGTGGGGCATGTGCGGGAGATGCCTTTTGACCGCATCTGGCAGGAAGCGGAAATTTTCCAGGAATTGCGCCGTGATGATTTGGGGGGCAAGTGTGGCGAGTGCAGGTACAAGGCTATTTGCGGCGGTTGCCGGGCCCGGGCTTATTATTACACGGACAGGGATTACATGGCTGAAGATCCCTGGTGTCTTTACCGCAGGGGGGTAGTATATGGAGATGCAGACCAGTAAGGACAAAGAACTTTCCCCGCTGGACAAAAAAATCCTCAACGCTGTGCAAAAGGACTTTCCTTTAACATCCCGTCCTTTTCAGGAGATTGCCATAAAGGTTGGCTCTACGGAAACGGAGGTCCTCTCCCGTATCAGACAACTGCGGGAAAGGGGGATCATCCGCCGCCTCGGCGGAGTATTCGATTCGCAAAAGTTGGGTTTTGTCAGCACCCTGGTGGCCCTCAGAGTGGCCCCAAAACAGCTGGACGAAGTGGGGGCAAAGATCAGCTCCCTGCCAGGGGTCACCCATAACTACCAGCGGGATCATACCTTTAACCTCTGGTTTACCCTCGTTTGTCCTGACCGGAAGGAACTGGAGGCGAACCTGGCTGCCGTAGAGCGTTACCCTGGCGTGGAAAAGCTGCGCAACCTGCCGGCGCTGCAGCTTTTTAAGATCGGAGTAAACTTTAAAATGGAGTAGATAGGATTAGTAGTCAGTAGTCAGGAGTCAGGAGTCAGAATAAATGATCAGGATTCAGGAGTTAGTAGTCAGGAGTCGGAATAAAAGATAAAACTGGTCCAAATTCGTAGCCTGAGAAGTTATAAACCGTGTAATTTTAGAGTAAAGGAGCACGCCATGCCCGATTTCCTGGAAAAAAGGATCATCTCCCGCCTGCAGGGCGACCTTCCCCTCACACTCACGCCATATGCAGACCTGGCGCTGGAACTGGGAATGGGGGAGGCCGAGCTCATGGCGAAAATTAGCGAACTGAGGGAGAAGGGGCTGCTGCGCCGCATCGGTGCTGTGCTGAACCATCACAACGTCGGCTTTTCAGCCAACGCCATGGGCGCCTGGCAGGTGCCCCCGGAGCGCGCTCAGGAAGTGGGCCGTCAGATGGCTGCCTTCCCCGCAGCCAGCCATGTGTATGAACGACCCACCTACCCTGACTGGCGTTATAACCTTTTTACCATGCTCCACGCCAGAAACCGCGCCGAAGTGGAGAAAATTGCCGGGGAAATTTCCAGGCAAACAGGCATCAATGATTACCTTCTACTTTACAGCACCAGAGAATTTAAGAAAGTGAGCATGAACTACTTCTAAAGATAGTCGAAAGTCAGTGTGGCACCGGGACGTTTTGTTTGCCACATGGCCTAAATATATACCCTGAAGATGTGCCATTAAAGCTGTGGCAGAGCGTAAAAATATTTTTGCAATGGAGGGGATTAATTGTTGACGAGATCTGAGGCTCTTTTTGCCGAGGCCCGAAAGTACATACCAGGAGGTGTCAACAGTCCCGTGCGGGCTTTTCGTTCCGTGGGGGGCATTCCACCCTTTATGGAGCGGGGAGCGGGCAGCAAGATATATGATGTTGATGGCAACGCCTATATCGATTACGTGGGTTCCTGGGGACCCCTGATATTGGGTCATGCCCATCCCCGGATCGTGAAGGTGATCAGCGAAACGGCGGCACGGGGCACCAGTTTTGGCGCTCCCACTGCACTGGAAACGGAGATGGCACGCCTCTTGGTTGAAGCCGTGCCCTCCCTGGAGATGGTCCGCATGGTTAACTCCGGTACCGAGGCGGTGCTCAGTGCGCTGCGGGTGGCACGGGGGTATACGGGGCGGCATAAAATTATCAAATTTTCCGGTTGCTATCACGGTCATGCAGACAGCCTGCTGATCAAGGCAGGCTCGGGTGTAACCACGCTCGGCCTTCCCGACAGCCCCGGCGTTACACCGGGGACGGCCTGTGATACGATTACCGCACCTTATAACAACCTCGAATTTGTCAAAGAAATTTTTGGCCGGGCCGGTGAAGAGATCGCTGCGGTCATCCTGGAGCCGGTGGCGGGCAACATGGGACTGGTCCTTCCCAAGCCCGGTTTTCTGGAGGGCCTGCGGGAAGTTACCCGTAAATACGGAGCCGTGCTCATCTTTGACGAGGTGATGACCGGTTTCCGTGTTGCCTACGGCGGTGCCCAAGAGCGCTTCAACGTTACCCCCGATCTTACCACCCTGGGTAAAGTGATCGGCGGCGGACTGCCGGTGGGGGCCTATGGCGGCCGGCAGGAAATCATGGAACTGGTTGCGCCTGCAGGCCCCATCTACCAGGCCGGGACCCTTTCGGGAAACCCCCTGGCCATCTCTGCCGGTATTGAAACTCTGAAAATAATTCAGGAAACGGGAACCTATGAAGAATTGGAAAAAAACACGGCTGCACTGGTTGATGGACTTAAGGAAAGAGCCGCGTCTTTTGGTGTGCCCGTGGATGCAAGGTATATCGGTTCCATGTTTTGTCTCTACTTCAACCCCGGCCCTGTTTACGATTTTGACAGCGCTATTCGCTCCCATGGGGAAAGTTTTAAGCTTTATTTTAAAAGCATGCTGCAAGGTGGGGTGTATCTGGCCCCATCCCCCTTTGAGAGCGGCTTTGTCTCCCTGGCCCACAGCAAAGCAGACCTGGAAAAAACGCTCCTGGCCGCCGAAAAAGCCTTTGCCGCAGTAAAAAAAGGCAGCCTGTAGGGTGTGTCCTTTGAGCACGCTCGCGGGCAGATATATAAAAAAGGGAACCGTCGTTTTGGACGGCTCCCTTTTTTGCTTGGAGTAGCTGCTTTACATATCTTCTCCCGTTAAAGCTTTATAGGAGTTTTGCAGCAGGGACCTGGCATATGCCGGGTTGTGAATACCATAGCTGCCTTCGTACTTCACTTCATAATAGCTATAGCCTGCTACAAAGGCTTCCAATGAAACCTCGTCTGTGGATAGGGGCTCGCCGTCGGGGCCTTCAAATACTAATTGGCCTCGAGAGGAATAAAGATCAACAGCACCTGTTTCGGCGAAAATAGCTTCCTTAAGAGTGTCCAGCATCGCCTGAATTTCATCCACGAAACCGTTTAGATTGTAATCCTCAATGCCGACGTGGCATGTTCCACAGGCCTGGTCGATATAAGCAAGATCCATGGTAAAGGAGTGGTCCTTATATCCGTCTTCCGTCTCAGGCATATGGCAGGAAACACAGCTGTCCTGAAGGTTAGCATGGGCTCCTGTGGATTTGTATTCCATGTCGGGATATTCCATGCCACCCAGGCCTGTCATGACCGCAGCAGGGCCATAATGGGGATAGCTGAAGCGGGTAGCATCACCGGCTGCATACTCTTCAAAAACAGCGGGGGTATTTCTTCGGCCGCTGTGGCAGAACATACAAGAAGCACCGGCACCCGCATTGTCAATCGTTGCATAAGGCAGGTCCACAGTACCGCTGGCCATATATTCCGCCCCGGCACCGGTGTGGCAGGCCTGGCAATCGATGCCTACTATATGTTCCGGAAACATATCCATGTCATCATTTGCTCCTCCGGGATTCCACTGAGTTCCGAAATCAATTTCATTCTTAACAGAAAAGCCAAAGCCGTCATGACATGATGCACAGTCAGTCGCAGGCCGGTCTGCCACACCGGCCATTGCAAACTGCTTGCCGCTGTTGCTCCATTCTGTAGTGATCACATTTGTCATCTCCAGCGGACTCAGCCCGGCGGGCTCATCTGGAGCTTCATTACCATTTGCTGTTTCATTTCCGGTTGGCGCTTCAGTACCATTGTCCGTGGCACCGTTGCCACAACCAACGATTGATAAAACAATCACTAACATTGACGCAATAAGTATAAACTTTCTCAAGCCTCCGTACCTCCTATTAATATTTGGTGTTATTTGCAACAATGATATTTGAATACCTACTTTATAGATTTTAGTGAATCTTATTTATAACTCTAACCTCCTCTCTAAGATTTACCCTATCTTTTCCTCCTACAAACTCCTCACTTTTTACCGCAGTAAACGTGCGGTTTTCTACCTGCTAAGCCAAATATAAATGGTTTTCTAAAGCCTGTAATGCTCCTGTTTATGCAGGGGGTAACCCTATTCCCATAACCTATACTTATAGGGTAATACCATGAGATTCGACATAATTTTTAATAACCCTTTTTTTGTAAGTATAAAATTTATAATTATAGATGGGAACCCTTATATGAGTTTAAGTTAAAATAAAAGAGAGGGGTTTTGCTTCCCTATCCGACAGCAAAGCAGACCTGGAAAAACATTTCAGGTTGCAGAAAAAGCTTTTGCAGCGTAAATAAAGGACAGCAAATAAAAAGAAGCGGAGGTTATTCTCTCCGCTTCTTTTTATTTTGATTACTATTACAACTCCCGGGGAGCCTGTGATATTGCTTACAGATAATTACTACCAGTCAAAAGTTTCGCCGCTTAACCCTTTTAATGATTCGTCCATCAAAGACTTAACATATGCAGGATTATGGGCATAAGCGCCCCCATCATTAAGAATCAGGTAGTAGTTATACGCTGCGATGTAAGCTTCCAGGGGCACACTTTCATCGTTCCAGCCGACTGTATCCCCGTCTTCCATTTCAACGCCTCCACCCCGTCCAAAACTAACACTTACTGCTCCGTCAATGAAATCAACAATAGTTGCATTTAACAGCTCCAGGTTAACCGCAACAGTATCTTTAAGTCCTGTTTCATTGAAATCAGTCCAACCGGGATGGCAGGTGCCACAAGCATTATCAATATAGGCATTATCCGGTGCAAAGGAATGTACTTTATAGCCATCTTCGGTTTCAGGCATGTGACAGCTTACACAACTGTCCTGAAGGTTGGCATGTATCGCTGTGGAAGCATAATCCACGCCCGCGTATTCCATTCCACCAATGCCGGTATTAATAGCAGCGGGAGCTGCGTAGTGGACAAATGCTCCACTTTGACTATCTCTGTTCGCCACAGGATCTTGCCTCCCGGTGTGACAGCTGATACATAGAGCGGCTGTTCCAGCAGAATAGTCTGCATCGAAAAAGTGGTTGATGTCGTTATCGTCAAACCAGGCCAATGATACTACGCCACTATCCATTACCTCTTTACCTGTACCGGTGTGACATGCCTGGCAGTCTAAACCGGTGGTATGTATGCGTAGATCGTCAAATTCTTCCGGGTCGGTAAATACACCCGTAGCGTAGACAGTCCCATCATGGCAGGCAGCACAGGCATCCCTTCCTGCCGGATTAGGTTGTGCAAACTTTTTTGTGGATTCGTTCCATTCTGCAGAAATATTCTCTGCTGCTTCCAGCGCACTTATGGAGAATGCATCGCTTCCATTTGCCGCTTCATTGCCATTTGCTATTTCGTTACCATTGGCGTCACCATTATCCGTGGCACCATTTCCACAACCAACGAGTGTTAAAACAATCACTAACATTGACGCAATAAGGATAAATTTTTTCAATATTCCATGCCCCCTATAATTACTTGGTCTTACAAGTGAAACAATTGATGCCTGCTTGATACTTTGCCAATTCCGATAGCCACCGTAAAACGTACGTTCTTCACCCCCCACTTATGGACATATTAATCAATAGATTTCAATGAATGTATATAAATGACATGCTAAAATGATAGCACAAACTAAATGATATAAATATTAGTAACAATCCTATTAATTTTTTTTTGAAGGGTAGGGTAATTTTCTAATAAGATTCCCTCCCAGGTAAGCGCCGGAGTTTTCTGGACCATATTGGTACAACAAAAGGGCCACCCCATAAAATATTTTTGGGGTGGCCCTCGTTTGTTTGGATCAACTGTTTGCTTACAGGTTGTTTGTTTTATTACGCGTGCGGATCGCCATGGCATTCGTAACAGTTTTCTTTGCCATGGGCGGGGGAGATGGCCGTGTCATGGCAAGCCATGCAGTCGCCCACTATGGCTGCCGGTGTCAGCGTTGTTTCAAAGGTACCGCTATCTGCAAACTGGTTTAACATCTGCACAGTGAATTTGCAGACATCGGCCGTTACACCTGCGCAACGCTCGCCCCGCTCCGGGTCGCTTCTTTCAAAACCGTGTGCTTGCATAAATTTCGTTACAGAGACATGGCAAAGGCTCGAATTGGCCACAGTGGTGGGAATATCCATGCCTGCCGGTTGATACTCGGGGAAGGGGAACTCGGCGTACCAGGCCATTAATTGGTTAATCATTTTAGAGTTGGTTTCTGTATCTGCTACCATAGCAATGGCACAGATGGCGGGGGGTAAGGCACCACAGATAGAGCCCCAGCCGTAGACTCCCCCCCGGTACGGCCAGAAAATTTCTGAAGGTACCTGGTTGAAGGGATAGCCTGCTTCCTCAGCTAAGTAGCCCAGTAGACCCTGGGCTGCGCCATAGCCTCAGCCGCCTTCCTTGTAATATTTGTAACCTTTTTCTGCTGCCACATCCGGATCCAGTTTTTTATACTGGGCGGGCCAGGCTGGGGGACTGACGGCTGCTACCGGCGCATTGCCGCCACAGCCGGATAATAACAGGCCGCCCACACCGCCGGCCAGGGCCAAACCTGCCACTGCACCACCGGCTCCTTTCAAAAAGTCCCTGCGTGGAAGATGCAATGTTTTCTTTTCTTTTTCCAATCTAGTTTCCTCCTCTAAAGGATAATAATTTAAACAATAATGATTACCGAAATACAATACTGGTAAACAAAACTACACTGAAACCACAGTAAAAGTTGCCTTTACTACCTCCCCCTATTTTCGACTTAAATATATAATCAACATACTTAATACTGGATGCCGTAGCCAGACCTGCCCTGAAACCAACTCCTTATAAGTAGGCTTCTAGTAATATCTATAAGGGTTTTGCCATAACTTTAACTCATACCTATAAGGGTTTTGCCTTATAATTTCGTTAAATGTTTAATAAATCCTTTTTTTTATAAAAAGAAATTTCAAGTTATATGCCGAAACCCTTACATGAGGTTAAGGATAAATATAATCTTCAGGATATATGATGTGGACGGCAACG
>SKTJ01000068.1 GCA_007122565.1 Syntrophomonadaceae bacterium
GCGGTGCGTGGCCCTGCATAAGCACTGAACCAACCGCGAATAAATTCATTATTGTAGCTGGCCACCTCTCCCCGGGTCATCTCAACCGCTTTACGCACTTCATCTGTAATATCCTCAGCACTATAGGCCTGAAATTCTTCAATATCCGTGGAAGCGTGAGCATTTCGTTCCGGTACTCCCCCATCTTCAGCGATTTTCTGCAGGGTAAAGGTGCGTGCAATAATTGCCTGGGCTGCCAGTGCCTCGATGGGCCAGTCCACCTCCATCTCGCCGGCTACCACCCCGGCAATATATTCTTCAAAAGCCATCTCCTGCACCGCCCCCTCTTCGGCAATGTAAACCAAAAGGGAGGGTTCCTCCTGTCCCGTTTGATTCAGTTCCTCAGGCAGAGGCGGCGCTTCCGCGCCCGGAGGATCGATGGGAGCTGGTGCACATCCAAAGACCCCCCCGAGAATTAAAAACACAACTAACAGAACAATGTGCAGACGTAAGTCGGTAATTAAGGACATTTGTAGTGTCACCTCATTATTTTATGTTGTGCAAATCCTAAAGTAACCATCGAGGCAATTCCACTGACTACTGAATTCTGACTTCTGACTACTGCGCAGTTAAAGGTATTTTAGTCTGTGCGGCTAATCCTTTTTTATACACCTGTTTTGCGTAAATAAGCGCATCCTCAACCTGCTCCGGTTGTTTCAAATTATACCTCTTTCCCCCACACTACCCGTGACTGCTACCGTTATTTCTTCAATAAAATTTGCCATAATAAAAATTCAAAGAATTAGCAGCAATTCGGTAAAATTTTACGAATAAGGCTGTAAACTGGTTGTTATTACCTTAGAATATAATAATCTTCTAAATTATTAATCTTGCTTCCATTTCTGCAATATGATAGAATATTTTAAAACATCGGAATGAAATAAAGTTTCACACAATGAAACGGAGGCATCCTGTTACGGTTCTCTATCGCTCGAACAAGCAAAATCAGCTCTCTTTGGCCAAGGATGAAGCAGGAGGCGTACGCGCTGTGGAGCGGGCTGCAGATATACTGACCAGCTTGGGGAAAGCAGAACGAAGCCTCAGTGAAATAAGCAAGGATGTGGGTTTAAACAAGACCACTGTATTCAGGATGCTTGTATCACTGGAACGGAAAGGATTCGTGTTAAAAGACATTAACACCGGCAAATATTCACTGGACTGGAGACTGTTAGGGCTTTTTTCCAATATGCTCACCCGTAGCCAGGGGTTGGTAAATAACGCCTATCCATCCATGGAAAGGCTTTGGAAGCATACCGGTGAAACGATCACTCTATATGTAAGAAAGGGTTTTGACCGCCTTTGTGTTGCCGAGCTACCCAGTTCCCAGCCGCTTAAATATACGGCAGGCATTGGGGTGACTGTACCTCTCCATGCCGGTTCCCCCGGGAAGCTATTGCTTGCCTTTATGCCTGAGGAAGAAATATCCGGGGCGCTGGAAAAGATAGAACTGTTCCGTCTCACAAAAAAAACGATTACCAACAGGGAAGCTTTACTGGAAGAATTGATGTTAATCCGGGAACAGGGATGGTCAACCAGTTTCGGCGAACGGATTGATGGGGTTTCCAGCCTCTCTGTGCCCGTTTTTAACAGGGAGAGAAAAGTTGAAGTTTCCCTGAATATCCTTGGACCGTTTGTCCGCTTGGGGGAAAAATGCCTGATGGGATATTTGGACATCCTGCAGGAAGCAGCTATTAACCTATCCAATCGTCTCGGCTACTACGAAAACAAAGATTGATAATAACCGCTAAGGATTCAGGAGTCAGAATTCAGGAGTCAGAATAAAAAAAAATGAAAATCAGGGTTCACAATTTGCCCGCGGCTTTGTTGAAGAATGCTGTGTGGGTGGACAGAACGTCCGTACCTGCCGAGATACACCTTCTGGTGCAGGCACGAAAATGTTTTGCCCGACGGTAGTGAAAGCTATATTCTTCACACACAATCCCTGTACCCGGTGCAGCAAACAAATGATAGGCTTGTAGTGTTTTTAGAGTAAGACTAATACATTTATAAAGGAGGGCTGATGTTTTAGTTAAAACAACCGGTGAAAGATTCTTTTTTTAAAGGGGGAGAAGACACGGGAATATGGATGAAGAGAAAAACATTGATCTGACCGATCAGGAAATTGCTAAAATTGAAGAACTGGCGGAGCAGGTAACAGAAGTGGATGCTCCCGTGGGGTTAAAGAAACACCGCACCCTGGAATCGAAAACGTTAATTTATATTACAACTTTTATTGCGTGCCTGTTTTCCCTAACTTATATTTACTTCGCTTATTTCGGTTACCCCAATCCCCAAATCAGCCGAGGCGCTTATCTCGGATTTGTTTTAGTATTGGCTTTTATCCTTTTTCCTGCCACCCGCAGGTCGCCTACAAATCGACCCACCTTTTTTGACTGGGTGCTTGTCGCTGCCGCCATATATTCTTGCTGGTTTTTTGTTGCAATGTACGAGGTTATAGTCTTCCGGGGAGCAGTGGTCACCCCGTACGAGATCACAGTGAGCGTCATCGGAATTTTGCTTTGCCTGGAAGTTACCCGTCGCGTTGTGGGAAACTTTCTGCCGATAGTAGCAATTATCTTTTTGCTTTACGCTTATTTTGGCCCGTATGTTCCCGGGATGCTCGCGCACCGTGGTTATACTTTTGCCCGCATTGTCTCTTTCGAATTTCTGACGATTTATGGTGTATTTGGTTCAGTAACAGCTATTTTTGCCAATTTTGTTTTTCTTTTTGTAATTCTGGGAACGATCCTGGAGCGTTTTGGCGCTGCCAGATTTTTCATTGAATTGCCCTACGCCCTGGTGGGGCGCACCCGGGGCGGCCCGGCCAAGGCGGCGGTGCTGGTCAGCGGGTTTATCGGCTCGATCAGCGGCAGCGCTGTGGCCAACGTTACCACAACCGGCACCTTTACCATCCCCTTAATGAAAAGGACAGGCTACAAGCCCTTTGTAGCCGCTGCTGTTGAGGCTTCCGCATCCACAGGGGGCCAGATGGTGCCTCCGATCATGGGTGCGGCCGCTTTTTTAATCGCCGAGTTTGCCAATGTGCCCTACATAACGGTAGTGCTCGTTTCCATTGGGCCGGCAATCCTCTACTTTGCGTCCGTCTTATGGATGGTCCATTTGGAAGCGGTGCAGGAAGGGATCCAAGGGCTTAAAAAAGAGGAGCTGCCCGATATTAGGAAAACGTTTAAAAAGGGCTGGTTCTATATAACACCCTTTGTGATCATTTTCGTGATGCTCTTCCAGGGTTTTTCGCCGGGTCTGGCAGCCTTCTATGCCATTGTTGCCACTGTGCTCATCGGCATGATCAATCCGGCCACCCGGATGGGCCTCGGCGGCTTTATCGACATGTTCTCAACAGCGGGACGGCGCTCTTTGCTCATCGGTTCCATGGCCGGGAGCATCGGCCTTTTAATCGGTGTTGTGCAACTTACAGGACTGGGGCTTAAAGCTTCCGAGTTTATTATCGATTTATCCGGCGGCATCCTTCCCCTGGCGATTATCCTTGTGGGCATTGCCTCCTATATCCTGGGAATGGGGCTTACAGTTACATCTTCCTATGTAATTCTCGCCGTGCTGGCTGTGCCGGCATTAACCGAACTGGGAATCGCCATGCTGGCAGCCCACCTTATCGTCTTCTGGTTCAGCCAGGACGCCAACGTGACCCCTCCCGTTTGCCTGGCTGCTTATGCCGGTGCGGGCATTGCCGGTGCCAATCCCATGCAAACGGGCTGGCAGTCGTTCATGTTTGCCCGGGGCCTCTATGTAATGCCCTTTATGTTTGCCTATGTCCCTGCTTTTTTGCTGAAAGCTCCACTGTACGATATCCTGCTCAACTATATAGCAGTGGGTTTTGGCCTCATGGCCATGGGTATTTTTTTCAAAGGATATTTTGTGACTCGCATGGACTGGTGGGAACGGATTGTGGCGGCACTGGCAGCTGTTCTTCTCTGGACACCGTGCCATTACCAGGATTCAATCGGACTCTTGCTTATAGCCGCACTATACGTTTATGAAAAGAAGGTTGTTGAACCCCGCATATTGCAAAAAAGGGATGCCACTGTCTAATCCGTTTAATAAATCTATTTGAGGAGGTGGTGCAGCGTCTTTATCCAGGCTTCCATCTTCAAAGAATAATGCATCACAAAAAGAGGGAGGAAAACGAAGTGAAAGGAAAAGTATTTTGGTTGTTATGCGGTTTATTGGTAATGTCTTTAATGGCTTTCAGTATTGGTTGTCAACAGCCTGCAGCGCCGGCTCCTGAAGCTCCTGCAGAAGCACCGGCACCGGCAGAGCCAGCAGAACCTGCTCCGCCGGCAGCGCCGTCGATGGAATTTCTTAGTATCGTCACCGGCGGGACAGGTGGAGTATATTTCCCCTATGGTGGAGGCATGTCCACGGTTATTAACCGTAATGTCCCCTATCTGCGGGCCACGGCAGAAGTTACAGGCGCTTCCGTGGAAAACGTCCGTATGATCACAGAGGGATCAGCAGAGTTGGCCCTGATCATGAACGACGTGGCTTTTCAGGCTTTCAACGGGGAAGGACGCTTCGATGGCGATCCTCAGCCAATCCGCACAGTGTTCCAGATGTATCCGCACCATTATCATGTAGTCGTCTTGGATAACAGTGATGTACAAACCATCGATGATATCCGGGGCAAGCGGGTTTCGATCGGCGCTCCCGGAAGCGGCACCGAGTTCAAGACAGACCTTGTTTTAACATCGCTGGGCATTGATTATGAGGAATTTACCCCTTTCCGCCTGCCCTTTGCCGAAACAGGCGATGACCTGCGGGATGGCCGTATCGATGTGGGAATCTGGGACGTGGCCGCTCCCACCTCTTCTGTCATGGAAATCACGGCGACACGGGATATCCGGCTCATTTCTTTCAGTGATGCGGAAATAGATACAATTACATCTGCAAATCCTTTCTACTCCCGCTTTGAGATGGCTCCTGGCACATACCCGGGACAGGACGAACCTGTGGTAAATCCCAGTGTATGGAATTCTGTTGTTGCGCATAAGGATTATCCGGAAGAATATATCTATGACATTACCAAGGCCATGTTTGAAAACATCGATCACTTAATTGCAATCCACCATTTTGCCCGGTTTACCACCCCGGAAAATGCTGTGGAACACTCTGTCGCACCGTTTCATCCAGGGGCAATTAGGTATCTGGAAGAGATCGGCATGGATATTCCCGCCCATCTTATTCCACCAGAAATGTAATAAAACCTAACCTAAGGAACAATCATGGCAGATAGAGACAAACATATTATGCAAAAGGAAAACAAGAGGAAAAGGGTAATTCTTTCCCTTTTCCTCTTGTCCTTTATAATATTATTCATATATCTTTTTATAATTGTGCAGTTTCAGTTTTTATACATAGAGGATTTAGGCAACAGGGAAGTGAAGGCTCTTTTTCCGCTCCGGGACGGAGAGAACTTTACTATAAAATACACTCATTCTGTGGATCTGTTACCGGTTTACGAAATATACTACCGCAAAGAGCGGCACATTTATCTCCGGGAAACCCATTTTTCTAATTTCGGTGCCGGCATGGGTTTAATGGAAGGGCGGGGCACTTACACAGAAGAGGACGGTATGCTTAAAATACTGGATATTAATGAAAAAATAGAACCTTTTATTTTAAGAACGGGAAAGGTGGCAAAGCACCAACTATTATCCAGGGGAAACACCTTCCCCCTGGCAGAATACTTTGGCCCCGGGGTAAAGCTTGAGCTTGAAATCAGGAACATGTCCCTTGGGCAGTATCTCAAGACAAAAAATTAAACCATCAGTGAAGGAAATGGGCAGATAAAAGGGAATATAATTACTCAGGAGGCAGGAATAAGAGTTAAGGAGTCAGCATATAAGAACAGATAAACCGTTCTTAACAAAATAGCACAAAGAGATACAAGAAAGGAAGGTTAGGGTTTTATGATGATGAACCACCCCCTTTTGATCAAAACCATGCTGGAAAGGTCCAACAAACTGTTTTCACAAAAGGAAATCTTCTCCCGCTGCGGCGGGGAGGACTTTCGCTATACTTACGGGGACTTTTACAAAAGAGTAGGCAAATTGGCCAATTTATTAACACAGTTGGGGATAAAACAGGGAGATAAGGTTGGTACATTTGCCTGGAATACACATCGCCACATGGAGCTTTATTTTGCCATTACATGCTCTGGCGCAGTCTTACATCCATTAAATGTTCGCCTCTTTGCAGAGCATTTAATCCATATTGTAACCAACGCTGAAGACAAAGTTATCTTTCTCGATGAAGATTTAATTCCCCAAATGGAAGAAATACAGGATCAACTGACCACCGTGGAAAAATATATCATTATGACCGATAAAGAAGAGCTGCCCAACACCACCCTAACTCCTGTATATCATTACGAAAAGCTCATGGAAGAGGCATCTGATTCCTTTGATTTTCCAGACCTTGATGAAAATACTATTGCAGCTATCGGTTATACATCTGCCACTACCGGATTGCCGAAAGGAGTCCTGTATTCCCACCGCTCCACGTACCTGCATGCCCTGGCCCTTTGTCTTCCCGATGCCATCGGTATTTCTGAAAAAGATGTGATCCTGCCCGTGGTCTCCATGTTTCACGTTTTTTCCTGGGGCTTCCCCTTTTCTGCTACGTTTATGGGTGCCAATCTTGTTTTAGGTGGCAGTGATTTCTCCGCAAAAAACCTGTGCTCCCTGATCGAGCAGGAGAAAGTAACCCTGATTGCGGGAGTCCCCACCATCTGGATAAACATCCTGCAACATCTGGACGGAGGCGCAAAATATGATTTAAGCAGTCTGCGGTATATATTAAACGGGGGCGCGCCCCTTTCCAGGCATTTGGTAACTTCTTTTGCAGAAAGGTACGGTATAGAATTTCTGGGGACGTATGGCATGACTGAAGCTTCCCCGGTCGTGCTGACCTGCCCCTTAAAGAGTTACATGGAAGAATGGGATGAAGAGCAAAAGCTCTCTGTTAAAGTTAAACAGGGCCGCCTGCTGCCGGGGTTGGAAATGAAAATTGTAAACGATACGGGAACAGAAGTGCCATGGGATGGTAAAGAGATGGGCGAGCTTTTACTGCGGGGGCCCTGGGTGGCCGCAGAGTATTACAGGGATCCGGAACGAAGTGCCGAGACCTTTAAGGACGGCTGGTATTACAGCAACGATATTGTTACAATTGACGCAGAAGGATATATCCTTTTGCAGGACCGGGGCAAAGACCTGATCAAAAGCGGCGGGGAATGGATTTCTTCTGTTGACCTTGAAAACAATATTATGGGGCACCCTGCTGTTGCTGAAGCTGCCGTAATCGCGATTCCAAGTGAAAAATGGCAGGAAAGGCCTTTGGCCTGTGTCGTCCTTAAACAAAGTGAAATGGGCAAGGTTACAGAAAAAGATATCCTCGAATTTTTAAAAGACAAGGTGGCAAAATTTTGGCTGCCGGATAAAGTGGTATTTATTGACGAAGTGCCTAAAACCAGTGTGGGTAAATTCAATAAGAAAGCGCTGCGTGAGTCGTTCGTGCAAAATCTTTAGTAACTGGAAGGCAATGCCTGAGCACTTCAAAAGTTTAAGGTTAGTACATCTTCATCAGTGGGAGCCGCATAGCTCCCACTTTTATTTTTATGGCTTATTCTGTCTCCTGTCCCCCGTCCCCCTGATCCTATTCTTTCATTCTGACTCCTGACTACTGACTCCTGACTACTCTTCCCCTCCCTCTGAATCCTGACTACTTTTCACTTGTCTGCAGGATAATTTTTTCATTGATTAGGAAGTAACCGAGCAACCCACTTACCAGGGCGAGGGCCGCGCCAACGACGAACATAATA
>SKTJ01000111.1 GCA_007122565.1 Syntrophomonadaceae bacterium
TGGCTGCCTACCGGCTTAACCCCCGCATGGCTCTGGTGCTGGAGACGACGCTTGCGGCAGATTTACCGGATGTCGACGAAAAAGACCAGGTTACGCTATTGGGAAAAGGCCCTGCCTTTACGCTGCAGGACGATTCCCTGATTACTCATCCCCGCGTGTTGGAGCGCCTGGTGGCTGTTGCACAGGAACGGGGTATTCCGTATCAGTTTCGCCGTTATGCCGGTAATGCCACAGATGCGGGGGCCATCTCCCTGTCACACAGCGGGGTGCCGGCCGGGGTGATTTCAAATCCCTGCCGCTATCTGCACAGCCCGGCCTCCCTGCTTAGTCTGGCGGACTGGCGCGACCAGGTGAACGTGGTAGACGGCTTTATCAGATCAGTACTGGCAAAGGGGTTGTAATAAATTATGAAAGAATTGCTTACGAGGCTTACCGCTGCTTTCGGTCCCGCCGGACGGGAAGAAGAGGTGCGTTCCCTGTTGAAACAGGAGCTAACACAGGTGGGTGGTCCGGATGCGGTCGTGGACGACCTGGGGAATCTGATTGTTACCCGCGGTAAGGATGCAGATCAAAAAATTCTGGTTGCCGCCCATATGGACCAGATCGGTTTTATGGTTACCTTTATTGAGGAAAACGGTTTTTTACGTATCACGCCTGTAGGGGGGATTCAGGCCAAATCCCTGCCCGGGATGCGCCTCCGCTTTGGCGGGGGGACGACCGGAGTGATCGGTCAGGAAAAACTTAAGGCGCAAAAAGATCTGGATTTTTCCAAGCTTTATGTGGATATGGGTGTAAACGACCGGGAAGAAGCAGAAAAGCAGGTGCAAATCGGTGATACGGCTGTCTTCGATGCGCCGCTTGTGATGGAAGGGAATCGGTATATTGCCGGGGCCATGGATAACCGGGCCGGTTGCACCGTCCTGCTGGAAACACTGCGCCGTCTCCCCACGGATCTGCCCCAGTCTGTCTGTTTTGTTTTCACTGTGCAGGAGGAGGTGGGGCTACGTGGTGCCCAGGCAGTCTCGTATCGCCTCAATCCCCATTTCGGCCTGGCTGTGGATGTTACCCGTACCGGCGATACGCCGGAGCCTCAGTTTAAAACGCCTTTATCCCTGGGTAAGGGGCCGGCAATCAAGATCCGCGATTCCTCTGTGATCTGCCATCCCCGTGTTACTGCCCTGATGCGCCGTGTGGCGGACCAAAATTCCATTCCCCACCAATTCGAAGTGCTGGAACAGGGCGGCACTGATGCGGGGGCAATTCACCTTTCCCGCGCAGGCGTGCCCACGGGAGCGGTCTCCATCCCCTGCCGCTATATCCACACACCGGGTGAAATGGTGGATAGTGCCGATCTGGAAAACGGAGTTTCGCTCTTGCTCGCTCTTTTACAAACTGAGTGGAAGTGGTAAAAAACACTTGCATAATCAGATAGATGGTAGATAGTGGCTAGGGAAAACCGGAAAAAAAGCGGGCGGCTATGGGCAGCCGCCCCTACAAAACCTCAGTAACGGTTCTTGCCGGGATGATATATATTCGGTATATTCTGGCATATTGAAAGCTTAACAGATTATTTATTTTGGTGAGTTTTTGGGGTAAAGAACTATTGCATTTAACAGAGGTTAATGCTAAAATGCACTTGGGCGGGGATCTGTACAGACTCTGCACCACTGGGTATTTACTATTCTTTTGAAAAGTCTTAAAAATAAGTACTACGTTTGCTGCCTGGAGCCAATGTGGACCGGGACAGGGTACATGTCTTATGGTATTATTGTGCCTTCCTGTTCACAGGGAGGCATTTATTATTTCATAATATTTCTAAAAAGGGGCACTTTAATGAAACAGCTATCTGTGATCGGGGCGGGTAATGTGGGCAAGGTACTTGGTGCCGCATTAAAGGAAAAAGGATACCCTCTGGCGGCTGCTTTTTGTCGTACGGATTTGTCACGGCGCACGGCGGAGCAGGTTTTGCAGTGTTTTGTCTATGACGACAAGTGCCGCGCTGCTGCTGCAGGTGATATCGTATTTTTAACTACACCGGATCAGGTTATTGAGGAAGTCTGCTCGGATATAGCCGAGGCCGGGGGTTTTCGGCCCGGTCAGATCGTACTTCATACCAGTGGAGCCCACAGTTCCGCTGTTTTAGCAGCGGCACGGGAGCATGGTGCGCATGTTCTTTCCTTTCACCCCCTGCAGACATTTCCTGGTTTGGAGGTGGGCCTTCAGTCCCTGCCGGGAACCTTTTTTGCTGTTGAGGGGGATGCAGAAGGTTTTGCAGTGGCTGAGGAATTGGTTGCTGCCCTTGGCGGTAAAATACTTTCTATCCCCACGGAGATGAAGCCGCTCTACCATGCGGCCGCCTGCGTGGCCTGCAATTATCTGGTTTCCCTGATGGATGTGGCCTTAAAAATGTATGACGTTATGGATATCCCTGTGCAAAGTGCCATGGAAGCCCTTTCACCTCTGATTCAGGGAACGTTGCGCAATATTGCTGCCCTCGGCCCGCAACAGGCCCTTACGGGACCTATCGCCCGGGGTGATGTTTCCACCATTTTAAGCCACCTGGGGAAGATGGAGCAACAGTGCCCGGAACTGATGCCCCTTTATAAAGAATTGGGAAAATACACTGTGGACTTGGCCCGGCGCAAAGGGACCCTGGAGGAAGTAGCGGCAAAGGAGATAAATAAATTGTTAGGAGGTTAGGAAAAATGAGCGTGACCCGTTTAACGACCCTGAACTTGCGGGAGATGAAACAGAAGAAAGAGAAGATCACCATGATTACTGCCTACGATTACCCTACGGCCGAACTGGTGGACGAGGCGGGGGCAGAAACTATCCTGGTGGGAGATTCCCTGGGAATGGTTGTCCTCGGGTACCCGGACACCCTCTCTGTGAGCCTGGATGAAATGATCCATCACGGCAAGGCGGTGGTGCGAGGCAGTAAACGGGCCTTTGTCATTATCGACATGCCCTTTTTAACCTACCAGATCAACAGCGAGGAAGCGTTGCGTAATGCCGGCAGAACGATCCAGGAGACGGGGGGACAGGCCGTTAAACTGGAAGGTGGGGTGGAAATCAGTGAGGCGGTGCGGAAGATTACCCAGGCCGGTATCCCGGTGGTGGGGCATCTTGGGCTCACTCCCCAGTCAGCAGGGCAAATGGGTGGCTTTAAAGTACAGGGCCGGGACATTAAGGCGGCACGCAAAATGATCGACGATGCTCTGATACTTGAAGAAGCGGGTGCCTTTATGCTCGTTCTCGAATGTGTCCCTTGGCAGTTGGCCCAGTTGATCACGGAGAAACTTTCCATTCCCGTCATCGGCATTGGTGCCGGTCGGCATTGTGATGGCCAGGTACTTGTTTATCATGACGTGATGGGCCTTTACACGGGTAAGCGGCCGAAATTTGTAAAACAGTTTGCCGACGCCCGGGCAGAGATGCTGCACGGTGTAAACAACTATATAGAGGAAGTGAAAAATGTGTCCTTCCCCGGGGAAGAGCACATCTTTACCATGCCGGCGGAAGCACTGACCGAGCTTACAGTTAGCGTATAGTAGGGGCGGACGACCTTGTCCGCCCGCAATGAGGGGTGTGTAAATAACATGGAGCTTGTACGGGATCTGGCAGCGCTACGGGAAAAAGTGGATACAATCAGGCAGCAGGGAAAAGAGATCGGTTTTGTGCCCACAATGGGCTTTTTGCACGAAGGCCATCTTTCCCTGATTCGCACAGCCAGAGCACAAAACGCCTTTGTGGTGGTCAGTATTTTTGTAAATCCCCTGCAGTTTGGGGCAGGCGAGGATTATGAAGAATATCCCCGGGACCTGGAGCAAGACAGCCTTCTGGCCGGCGAGGCGGGGTGCGATCTCATCTTTTATCCTGCGGTACGGAATTTTTACCCGCCAGGTTATGCCACCTTTGTTGAGGTGCAGGGCAGCCTTACGGAGGGGCTCTGTGGCGCTGCCAGGCCGGGCCATTTCCGAGGGGTGACTACGGTGCTGGTCAAACTCTTCAACCTGGTGACCCCGCATCGCACTTACTTTGGCCAAAAAGATGCGCAGCAGTGTCTTGTGGTAAAAAAAATGCTTAAGGACTTAAATTATAACATCCAGTTTAATATTATGCCTACCGTGCGCGAACCGGATGGATTGGCCATGAGTTCGCGCAACAAGTACCTTACACCCCCGCAACGGGCAAATGCGCCTGTGCTTTACCAAAGCCTGCAGCAGGTGGAGGTTTTGATCCGAAACGGGGAACGGGATGGGGAGGCAGTTAAAGATACAATGCGCAGTAACATTGCTTCCGTGCCCGGAACAGAGATAGATTATATAGAGATCATGGATGTGGATGAACTCAAACCCATAAGCCGGCTGGCAGGCAGTTTCCTCATCGCTTTGGCAGTCAGATTTGGCAGTACTCGACTCATTGATAACATTATTATGGAGGTGTGAGCCCTTGTTACGGACTATGTGTAAATCCAAAATTCACCGAGCCACCGTTACCGGAGCTGATTTGAATTATATGGGTAGCATTACCATTGACTCGGATCTATTGGAAAAAGCTGATATTTTACCTTACGAAAAAGTCCAGGTAGTCAACAACAACAACGGAGCCCGTCTGGAGACCTATACCATTGCCGGGGAGCGGGGCAGTGGGGAGATTTGCCTGAACGGGGCAGCGGCCCGCCTTGTTCAGCCGGGAGATCAGGTTATCATCATCAGTTATGCCGCGTATAGCCGGGAAGATCTGCCGCAATATCGGCCCTGTGTCATTTTTGTGGATGGTAAAAACAGGATAACAAAAATATCTGACGAGGAATTGGCCAATACGTTTGGCTAATATTTTTAAATATTATTATATTAATTTACAATGTTTCTAATATGTGTTACAATAACTTTTGCATTTTAACAAACTTAAGCAGGGGTTCTAAATGGACAATAAGAATGCAATGGAGCGTGCAGCAAGGCTGAAAAAAAACATTGAAGGTTATCTTGCTGTCAAAGATAACATCCCCACAGGTTTTACGCAGTGGGAGAAGATTCGTGAAAATCAGGCAAAAATCAGAAATTTGCTTGGTGCCACCGAAAAGGAATGGCGCGATTGGCACTGGCAAATTCGCAATCGTGTTGGAGAAGGGGAAACATTATCCCGCATTATTGACGTTAACTCCAGTAAACTGGAGGAGATAGCGTTGACGGGGAGTAAATTTCGTTGGGGAGCAGTTCCGTACTACCTCAGCCTGATTGATCCTGCTAACGAAAACGATCCGGTACGCCTCCAGTCCGTTCCCACAGTACAGGAGTATTATGACTGTGATGGGGTAATGGATCCCATGGACGAAGAACATACATCTCCTGCCCCGGCGATAACGCGTCGCTACCCGGATCGTCTCATTATCAACGTTACCAACTTGTGTGCCAGCTATTGCCGTCACTGTCAGCGCAGGCGCAATATTGGCGAGGTGGATCAACAGACACCGCGCAAGGACCTGGAGGCTGCTGTGGAATACGTGGCGGATAATCCGGAGATCCGTGATGTGCTGCTTACCGGGGGAGATGCGTTGATGCTTCCCGATGATACGCTGGATTGGATCCTTACGGAATTGGATAAGATCCCCCACGTAGAAATTAAACGTCTGGGCACCCGTGCCCCGGTAACCCTTCCCTATCGCGTTACCGAAGACCTCTGTAAAGTCCTCAGTCGGCACCTGCCTCTCTATGTAAATACACATTTCAATCATCCACTTGAAATAACGCCGGACGCGCAAGAGGCCTGTTTCGCCCTGGCCCGTTGCGGAATTAATTTAGGTAATCAGGCAGTGTTGCTTAAAGGGATCAATAATGATCCGCAGGTCATGCTAAAGCTGAACCAGGAATTGCTACGGATTATGGTGAGGCCTTATTACATCTTCCATGCCAAAGGCGTGCAGGGGACCAATCATTTTCGCACCCGGGTTGAGGAAGGGATTGAAATTATGGAGAAACTGCGCGGTCATACATCCGGGTTGGCTATTCCCACTTTTATTGTGAACGCACCTCATGGTTATGGGAAAACTCCCATGCTTCCGCAATACCTTGTCTCCCAGGGGAAAGACAAAATACTTATTCGTACCTGGGAAAACAAGATTATGGAATATGATAACAGCGTGGAAGATTAGGGAACGTATTAAGCAGAGCGGCGGCATGGGGAGCTGAGCGATAAGCGGTTAGGGTGCGGCGGCCATGAGCAAAATACGCTCATGGTTTTCGTTTGTCTCCAGAGAGGGAGGAATGGGAAGTGAAAGGAATAGAAATGGAGCAGGCTGCTTACTGCCATGCTTTAAACCTCATCCCCCAACTCGGTCCTGTGCGTATCAACAGACTTGTTAAAGCCTGCGGTTCAGCCCGTGAGGCGTGGCATGCGAATGAGCTTTGCCTCAAAGCCGTGGAGGGGTTCGGAGAGAAATTGGCGGCACAGGTAGCTGCAGCACGCACACAAATTGACCCTGAAAAGGCTTGGCAGCAGTTGAACAACGATGGGTTTAATGCCGTCTCACAGGATGGACCGGGTTACCCTTCGCTTTTAAGGGAAATATATGACCCGCCGCCCCTCCTTTATTTTACAGGTGACTTACAGGTATTACACAAACCCTGTCTCGCCGTGGTGGGAAGCCGGCGCCATACTACATACGGACGGGAGATTGCTCACAAGTTTGCTGCAAAGCTCGCCGCCTGTGGTTTTACCATCGTCAGCGGGCTGGCCCGGGGTATCGATACCTGGGCACACCAGGGTGTCCTTACTACCAGTGGATTCACGGCAGCAGTCCTGGGTTGTGGCTTGGACATCTGCTATCCACCGGAAAATATGTCGTTGATGAAAAGAATTGGGCATCAGGGCATTGTTTTAAGCGAATTTCCACCTGGCAGTGAACCGGCACCCCAAAATTTCCCCCGGCGTAACCGTCTAATCAGCGGTCTCTCCCTGGGCACGCTGGTGGTGGAAGCGAGTGAAAAAAGCGGTGCTTTGATTACGGCATCTTTTGCTCTTGAACAGGGGAGGGAAGTCTTTGCTGTTCCCGGAAGTATTGCCAACCCCTGCAGCCAGGGCTGTCATCGCCTGATTAAAGAGGGAGCCAAACTGGTTGATGGGGTGGACTCAATCCTTGAGGAAATTCCGGTTGAGTATATTAATCGTTTAAAGGTGAATAAATAAAGATAAAATATAAATACTTAGTAAAAATAAGAGAACCGGCGAAAACAGGCAGATTGAACTTTTGGAAGAGCGAATCAGTTTTCGGATCCGGATGGAGGGACGAATATGAACCTTGTTATTGTAGAATCTCCTGCCAAAGCAAAGACTATACGCAAATTTCTGGGTCGCAACTACCAGGTCAAGGCTTCCATGGGGCATCTTGTGGATCTGCCAAAAAGCCAGCTTGGTGTCGATCTGGAAAACAATTTTCAACCAAAATATATCACTATTCGCGGGAAGGGTAAAATATTACAGGAACTAAAAGACGCAGCCCGCAAAGCGAGCAAAGTGTTCCTGGCTTCCGACTTGGATCGGGAGGGAGAGGCCATAAGCTGGCACCTGGGAAATTCACTGGGTGTTGGAAATGGCAAGCCCTGCCGTGTGGTATTCAATGAGATTACAAAAGATGCAATTAAGAAAGCTTTTACCCACCCCCGTCATTTGGATATTAACAGGGTGGAAGCACAGCAGGCCAGGCGCATACTTGACAGGATCGTCGGATATTCAATAAGCCCTCTTCTTTGGAAGAAGGTTCGTAAAGGATTAAGTGCGGGACGGGTTCAGTCTGTCGCCTTAAAACTTATATGTGACCGGGAAAAAGAAATACTTGCCTTCGAATCAGAGGAATACTGGAACATTGAAGCAAACCTCCGGGAGCTAAACAA
>SKTJ01000213.1 GCA_007122565.1 Syntrophomonadaceae bacterium
CAGGTAAGGTGCTTAATTCACTAAATTTGGCACCAACATTTTAAAGCCTGCATTTAAATTGCAGGCTTCAAAATGTTTAACTTAATCGAAAAACCCAGATATCCTGCGACGGATTATGCTTGCATTAAACAATATTATCCCGAATATCTTTTAATTAAAAATTAAAATAGGGTCTTAGTTTTGGCACGGGTTATATAAAACGTAATAACCAAACCGTAAAATATCAACAGAAGCAAAATACCGGCAGTAGGTATAAGTGCCGAGGATATAAAGTTAATACCGCCAAGGATAAAAAATACCATACTGGAAACAATTTTTAGTTTTTTGATGGAAATTGAATCCCGCAAGCGATACCCCATGTAAATCCCCAGGGCATCTGCCAATAACATTCCAGCCAAAACCCCTAACAGTGTAAGAAAAGGGGCATTAAATGTAGCAGCATAAACAGCAGTGGCGATTTGGGTTTTATCTCCCATTTCAGCGATTGCAAATAAAGAAACAATGGATAGAAAAGAGCCTAAATTTTCTTTGACAGTTACATCTTGTGTTTCCTCTCTTCTTTCCAGTAGAGTCCACGCACCAAAACCCAAAAATGTTACGCCTGCCAGAGCCTTAACTATTTCCAGGTTGATAATTTCTCCAAAAATAGTTCCTATGAAAATAGCAGCTCCATTACTAATAAGCGTGGCAAAAAATACCCCCAATAGTACTGTTCTTGCACGATAGCGACTGGCCAGGCTAAAAGCCATAAATTGAGACTTATCCCCCATTTCTGCCAAAAATATCATGATAAATGCTCCAAACATAACAGACATTAATTTGCCTCCCATTGTTAAATGAATTGCTTGTGAACATATAAACCAGTGCTAAGTATTAGGGGGGTTCATATGGTAAGGCTGTGGGGATTCCTGTTCATATTATATTACCCATGTTTTGATGTGAAAAATCGCCTTGGCACACTGCTATTTTCCATCACGGCTTCACCCATAGAATTATACCGGCTCACAAAGGAGCCGGTAATCTAAAAAGCAACTAACAGCCAGGGCTCAACCGCGGCTTATAACCGTCGGTTGTGCCCTGTTTATGTGATTACTTTTTACGGTCCTAGATTATCCTTTTTTTACGGTCTCCAGTGCATGGTCGTATTCTGCCAGGATTTCGTCAGCAGGCTTTTTATCGAGCAGGCTGACCACAACAATGGCGATGGAACCAAACACAAAACCGGGGACGATTTCATACAAGGCAGCCGCTCATATCACTGGCCTGGGCTGAGAGGGCTGCAATCCACTTGTTAAGGTTCCGTCCTGCGATCATGTAGTCGGAAAGGGTATGGGTCCTGCAAAAAACGGTATATTTACAAACACCCGGACCTACTGTTCCTGCTCCATACTGGACAGGAAAATGTCCACCAACTCCGGAGCAAACTGGGTGCCCGCACATTTCTTCAGTTCCGCTATGGCTTCTTCTCTACTTAAGGTCTGGCGGTAAGGCCGGTTATTGGTCATGGCGTCGTACGCATCAGCGATAGCAAAGATGAGGCACTCCACCGGTATCTCCCTGCCCTTTAACCCCTGGGGGTATCCCCTGCCGTCCCACCACTCATGATGCCTGAGAATCAGCTCCGCCATCTCGGCCATGTCCGGTGAGGAAAGGGCCATATAATAACCCTTCTCCGGGTGTTGCCGCATAATTTCCCACTCTGCATCTGAAAGGGGGCCCTCTTTGAACAGGATACTGTCCGGAATACCCACCTTACCCAGATCATGCACCTGCCCCAAAAGGGCAAGATCAACAAGCTGTTGTGAAGAAAGATTCAGTTTTTCTCCCATATTGATACACAGAGCAGATAGTCTGTCACCATGCCCCTCGTTTATATAGTCCCGCTCCGCCAGTGCGTTTAAAAAGATATCAACAATCAAACTGCGGGTACTGTCCCGGCGGCAAATCTTTTCACGATACATGCGGTCGTCTGATTTTTTGAGGATTTTTACCAGGGGTTCAGAATCATTTTCAGCAGTGGCAATGCCAAAGGAAAGGCCCAGAGGCAGTTCCGGATGTTCGCTGTTGTAGAGGAATACCTTTTCCTGGATACGCCGCCCAACTTCTTCACCAATTTCCCCGCCGCTGCGCGGCAGGATGGCCACAAACTCGTCCCCCCCGATGCGGGCCAGGATATCGGAGCGACGCAGGGTCTGTTTTAGTATTTCGGCACATACTTTTAACAGAGCATCACCCTTTTCATGCCCCATCGTGTCATTGATGAGCTTAAGACCGTCCAGATCGATAGAGATCACGGTTATGGGGTATTCGCGACTGCCGCAGAGACGGTCCATTTCACCGTCAAAAAATGCCCGGTTGTATAGCCCCGTCAATTGGTCGTGCAAGCTGAGATACTTCAGCCGGTCTTCGTAACGTTTGCTTTCGGTAACGTCGCTGATTAGATTAAGGGCCGCGGGCCGTCCCTCCCACTCTATTTGAACTGAGCGGATCTCCGCCCACTTAATACTGCCATCCCCGGCAATGATGCGGAAGTTGTATTTATCCTGAAGAACCTCACCCGCCATTCTTTTACTGTAACGCCCCCAAACCATTTCCCGGTCATCGGGATGGATGTATTCAATAAAAGGTGTGGTGCGTAACTCCGATTCCGGGTATGCATAAAAGTCAACAGCCATGGGATTTAGAAATTTATGCATACCGTCCTGGGCCACAATAATTGCCTCGTTGGCATTATCCACAAGGAGGCGGTAGCGCTCTTCTGAGGCCTGCAAATTCTTTTCAGCCAGTTTTTTTTCTGTGATTTCGCGGATTATGGCAAGGGCCCGCTCTTCGCCACACGGCACCATACGACCCTCATAATGGTGCTGCTTACCGTCAAGCACAAGCATATATTCATAAATATGCGGTTGTCCCCTTTGAAAAACCACATTTAAAGCTTCCATAGTTAATTGGGCCAGCTCGGAAGGCAGTACATGGGAAAGATGCTGGTTTAAAAACGATTCAGCCGGCAAGATGAGTTGATCTGGATTGGTGGAATGATAGTCCAGGAATACCCCATCCCGGTTAAAGATAAAAATGAGGTCGGGTATGGCATCGAGGAGGGCACGGTTACGCAGTTCACTTTCCTGCAATGCCTGGCGTGTGGCGTAATCCTCCGTCACATCGGAGAAGACAAGGACCACACCGCTTGTGTTTCCCTTACTGTCACGGATGGGAGCAGCATTGTCGGCAATCTGGCGCATGGTCCCGTCACGGGCAAGGAGGGCTGTATGATTGGCCAGGCCTACTGCCGCCCCTGTATGCAGCACCCGCTTTGTGGGATCGGGCACCTGCTCGCCGGTAAGAACATTAAAAATTTGGAACACCCGGGGAAGGGGCAGGCCCACGGCTTCCGCCAGGCTCCAGCCTGTGAGGTGCTCTGCAGCAGGATTCATGCGGGTGATCCGACTTTCCCGGTCTGTTGCGATAACTCCATCACTGATGGAATTGAGGGTGATCAAGAGGCTCTCTTCGCTCTTGCGCAACGCCTCCTCCATCTGTTTACGCTCCGTAATATCCAAGGCCATTTCAAATCGTACATCCCGCTCATCGGGCCAGCGGATCACCCTGTCAATTTGTATATAATCCCGGTTAAGGGCAGCATTATGATATTCCCACTGGTAAGGTCTGTCCTTGTTTGCCATGATAATCTCGTTGGTACAAAACTGGCAGGGCTCCTGCCGGTTTTGAAATACACGGTAGCAAATACCACCCACCGGATCATCCGGGAGCGCTTTGCGGCCCGCTTCGTTTACGTACAATATTTCGTAAGTCCGGGGATCGGCCACATAGATAATTTCATTGATGCTGTCAAAGATGGAGAGAAACTGGGATCGTTCAAACTGCAGAGCTTCTTCCGCTTTCTTGCGTACGGTAATATCTTCCAGTGTGCAGTCAAAAAATGATACTTCCCCGTTTTGATCACGAATTACCCTCCCCGTAACCGAACCCCAAAAAGGTGTGCCGTCCTTTTTCTTCAAGCGCAGTTCCACGCCGCTGACACTGCCGTTCGCCAGGAGAAGTTCTGAAAATGCCGATCTCTCGGCAGGATCTTCATAAAATTCGGCCAAATTTTCCCCTTTGAATTCATCTTCCGAGCTAAAGCCAGCAATTTTAAGCAGCGCGGGATTAGCCATCAGAATAGCCCCCCTGGGACCGGGGGTACTGCGGTAGACACCAATGGGTATATTTTCCATTAGGGAGCGGTAACTTTCATCGTTTTCCGCCATTGGCCACTGACCTCCAGCTATTATTGTATGGGAATAGTTCGACGCATTAGAAAAAGGTTGGAATGTTCGGCTATTCTTGGTTTTATCTTTTCCTTTCCAACTGTCCAACTGTCCAACTAACCAACTTATTATTGAATAATACCTGCCGGCTCTAACATGCTGCATGTGCCTCCCAGGAGTTGGGCTGTGTCCGGATCGCAGGTGGTAATGATCAATTGCCGGTCGCCAGAAAAATCGCGGAGAATCTTTGCGGCCTCTTTTTTGCGCCCCGGATCCAGATCCACCAGCGGATCATCCATGATCAGAAAACCCCCTTCTCCTCCCCAGAGATGCTCGGCCATGGCCAGCCGCAGGGCCAGGGCCAGTCCCCGCGTTGTCCCCACGGAAAGAAGGCGCACGGGCAGTTCCCTTTCCAGGCCCCCATTCCCTCCGGAAACACCAATACATTCAGGGATGGAACCTTCCACTAAGTGGACCATGTCGTAACGGTAACCTGTGACCGGCGTAAAATATTTTAGCAGTGAAGCAACCAGGGGATCGAATGTTTTCGCACCCACTTCGTGGAGAATACCCTTAAATTCATCCTCCACAATACACAGAGCCCGTGCCCTTGATTTCAAGTTGTGCAGCCTCTTTTCACTGATTGCCAGCCTTTCCTGCAGCTCTTCAACCGACTCCTCGGGTAGCTCATTTTTGGCCTGGTCCAATTCACGCATCAGGCTGTAGATCGTCTCCTGGAGAACCCTGTTTTTCCCCCTGGCCGCCTGCAGGCCCTGTATAAATGCACTGGGGCTTTGCCATTCCTGGGGCAGGGGAGCTAACTCTTTTAGCTCCTTTTCCACATCCCGGGCCTGTGCCCGCAGATCCACCAACCCATCAACCACTTTTTCATAGGAGCCGTACTCTTTTTCCCATGCTTTTAATTGTGCCTCAGTATCTTTTAGTTCCCGCGCCAGGCTCTTTTCATCCACGGCAGCTCCCTTAAATTCTTCCCCGATCAGCTCCGGATCCCGCACGCTTTTCTCCGGTGCCAACTGACAAACCTGCTTTGCCAGATCCCTGTAGGTTGTATCTTTGAGCAAGGTCTCAAGCTGAGCACGCAACCGCTCTGCAACTTTTTCCTTTTCCGTTCTTTTTTCAACAATGAGACGTGCTTCTTCCCGTGTCTGGACCGAAAGTTCCTGCAGTTTTTGCCGCATCGCCGTTTCTGTTTGGTTTATTTCCTCGATAATTCCCGCTACATCTCCCTGCCCGGAACGGATCTCCAGGGTCCAGTCGCCGCTTTTAAGCAGCACTCTTCCTTCCGCTTCAAAAAAATATTCCTGCTCCACGCTTACCTGCTTACTTGGGCTCACGCCGGAGGTGATACTAAGCTGCATCCCTTTTATCCCAGTGATGCGTCCCTGCAACTTCATCGCTTTTAGGGTCGCCTGCAATTCGGAGATCCGGGCACCCATTTGCTCCAGTACCGTCAGATGGGCCTGCTTAACCGGGGGCATGTCCTGCAGTTCTTTTTTCTTTTCCTCCCACGCCTCCACCATGGGCTTCACCTTTTGGTAAAGTGCCCGCCGGGAACGGGTTTCAATGACAGCCTTTGCTTCCTGTAGTTCCCTTTCCAGTGCTGCCCTGCGCTTTTCTTTTTCCTGCAATCCGGAGCGCAGGTGATTTTCCCGTTCAACCATTTGGGGCCAACGGGAGTTAAGCTCCCGGGTGGCCTTTTCTTTTTCCTGCAGCAGTGCCAGTTTTGGTTCGAGGACGGAGCGGCGCTGTATCTCCCCTTCCAACTTCTCCATACTCTCCAGCAGGGGATCCAGCTCCTCTTGCTTCATACGGGCATTCTCCTTGAGGCGGGCGGTCAATTCTTCCACCCGCTCTTCCAATATGGACGCTTCCCTGATCTGCCTTTTCAAACCTTCAACCTCATAGTAAGCGGCTATAATCTCTCCCAGGCCCCTTTGATAGGGATTGTCAATGCTCCGTCCCCCCTGGGGCACCCCCCGCTGCAGATCCCACAGTTTCAGCAGTTCGTTTTTCTCAGCCTGCAGGGATGCCTGCAGGGCCTCCAGGGAGATGCCACCCGACTGGAACACAAGATTGCGCAGGGTTTCAGCGATACTGCCCGTTGCCTCACTGTTACTACGGAGCAGTTCCACGGTGCGGAGCAACTCCGCCTGCCTGGCCATAAAAACGCCCTCGTAAGTACCCCTGCCGTATTGGAGCAAGGGTGAAAGGAGCTCTGCCATACTTTGAGGATTGTTGACCTCACTGCCGTCGGGCAGGCGCAGCCGGTCCTTTTTTACTTCACCCCAGGCACGCTCCAGAACATACTCCCTTCCCCGGAAACATTTGAAAGCCAGGGAAACCTGCACCGTATCGCCGGACGGATACGGCATATACGGAGCGAGATAATCTTTCCAGTCGCTGCTATTCTTCCGCAGGGCAGAGGAGAAAAAGAGCACGGCAAAAATGGCGCCAACCAGAGTGCTCTTACCAGCCTCGTTGGGCCCCAGGATAACGTTTAAACCGGGGGCAAAATCCACCTCCCGCTCCACAATTCCGCCAAAGGGAAACAGCCTTGCCTTTTGCAGAATCATTTGCTCACCTTCTTTATCATCTGGTAAGCCGCCTGCAATGCTTCCGCTTCCCCTTTTTGAGCGAGGCGGGAGAGCAGTAAAAAGGGAAAGGACTCCCGGGCGAACTCCTCCGCAATCGTCTCGGTCGTTATCTCCATGCAGAGGGATGACTCATCCAGTTCCAGATAAGTCAGGGACTCCCTGATCCGCTCTATAATACCCCACCGTGCATCATATTCGTCCCGCGGCAGAGTGCCGCTGAGCATAAGTTTCAAAAGGGTGTTTTCGCCCCTGCCCGCAAGTTCCCGTTCCAGTTCCAGTAAATCATCGAGCCCGTTTATCTCTTTACTCAGCTCACCGAAGTTGAACCTGCCGGTTACAACACAGCGGCTCTCTAAGTTGCCCTGCTCGTCCAGCAAGGTTATGCGGGCGAAACCGCTGTGCCCACAGTCAAAGCCGTCCGCCTCCGGGGTGCCACAATATGTAAAAGGAGTATCCCGGGTCAACTCCCGGTCAGGATAAGGTACGTGGGTATGTCCCAGGCACCAGTGGTGCAATCCCAGTTCCGTAAGCTCCCTGCCTTCCATGGGGAAATAGCGGCCGTCAAAGTCCGGGGAGATCCCCTTGACCGAACCGTGGGCCACACCGAGCTGCACCCCGGCTCCGGGTAGCGTTTCCATTTCCCTGATCCAGCCAAGCCGGTTTTCCCCTGAATGCTTGCTGTGGCAGGGTGCGGGGAAAAGGGTCACCTCCAGGTTGAATTCCCGCAGATCGTAAGGCGCGGTCCGGTCCAGGAGCAGCACGTTGTCGGGGGCAGTCTCCCGGAAGGTTTTCCACAGGGAGCTGTATTCATCTCCATAGTCATGGTTGCCCGGCAGCACCGCCACGCAGTTACCTTCAAAGGCGGCCAGTATTTCCAGTGCCCACAGGACTGTCTGACGGGGTACATTGGTGCGGTGAAAGAGGTCCCCCGCTACCAGAAAGAGCCCGCATTTTTCCTCGTTGGCCCGCTCCACCAGCCCCGCCAATGTCTTGAAACGGGCCTC